>CAKQJJ010000014.1 GCA_934247335.1 uncultured Clostridia bacterium
CGATAGTATCCACGCTGTTGTGTCCGTTCTTTTCCAAAGACTACGTGCTTTGCAAATATTTCTTTGGTAAAAAACCGACTAAAATGTATTTGTGGCAGCTTTTCTACGCGGCGATAACGGCGGCGATAACCGCGCTTTCGTACTTCGTGTGCAACGTGTGGCTGCCGGCAAACGGCTGGGGCGGACTGATACGAAACGGATTTATAGCGCTGTTTATGTCGGCGGGAGCGGTAATACTTTCCACTTTCTTTACCGACAAGTTCCGCTACGTGCTTGCCACGGCAAAAAGACTTTTACGCCGCGAAAAATCGGGCGAGGGGGAACAAAATGGACAATAATCTTCTTGACAGAATTCACGAAATATCTCTCGGCATACTGAAAGTTTTGGACGAGGCGTGCCGAAAAAACGGAATAGACTATACGATTGCGTACGGAACCATGCTGGGCGCCGTTCGTCACGGCGGCTTCATTCCGTGGGACGACGACGTCGACCTTGTGATGACCAAAGAAAACTACGACAAATTTCTTTCGGTGTGCGACGATATTCTGCCCGATTACTTAATGGTCGAGTGCGCCGAACATAACCCCGACTATCCGTTTAATTTTGCCAAAGTCGTGGACATGCGAACGACGTTCGTCGAGGCGGATTTCCGCAAACTGAATTACAAAAAAGGCGTTTCGGTGGACATTTTTCCCGCCTACCGCGTGCGCGACGACCGGAAATTCATCGAAAAATATTGTAAAAAAAATCGCGTAAACGCGGCGCTTCGTACCGCTTACGACGACAGTTGCATAGCCCGTTTTCACGGTGGCAAAAAACTGTGCTTTATCGCGGCGCACCTTCTTGCCAAATGCCGCGGACTTAAAAATCTCAATAAAAGCGTTAAAAAGAGATTGGAGCGCGAACATGAAAACGGCGGAACTCTTTCGGTTGTGGAATACGCCTGCCCGCGCACCGTCCCGTACACAACGTACGAAGACACCGTAGACTATTCTTTCGACGGGCTTACAGTGCGCGGAGTTCGCGATTACGACGGGTACTTAAAAGCCGAGTTCGGCGATTACATGAGTCTGCCGCCGGTCGAGCAGCGCGTCTGCCACATCGACAAAACGTCGGAAATAGATCTTGATACGCCTTGTAAATAACGAAAAACCGCATTGAAAACCGATTATATAAGAGGATAAAAGTATGAAAAATTTCGCAGTGGGTCCGGTAACGTCGGACGAAGATATTCTTGCAATAGGCGCCGAGCAGGTGCCGTATTTCCGCACGAGCGAGTTTTCTGCCGTAATGCTGGAAAACGAAAAACTTATGCTTAAATTCATGAAAGCGCCCGGTGGTAGCCGCGCGGTGTTCCTCACGGGCTCGGGTACGGCTGCAATGGAAGCGGCTGTAATCAACTCGCTTACCAAAGAGGACAAAGCGCTCGTAATAAACGGCGGTTCGTTCGGACACAGGTTTTGCGAAATACTGGATATCCACGGAATTCCGTACGAGCAGATCGAGCTGAGCCCGGGCGAAGGACTTACGGAAGAAAAACTGTATTCGTTCGACGGCAAAGGATACACAGCTCTGCTCGTAAACGGCTGCGAAACGTCAACCGGCGTTAAGTACGACGTTGAACAAATCGGGGCGTTTTGCCGTAAAAACGATATGTTTTATATTCTCGACGCCGTAAGTATGTTTATCGCCGATCCGATAGATATGGCAGGCATAGGCGCCGATATAATAATAACAGGTTCGCAAAAAGCGCTTGCGTGTCCGCCCGGAGTGTCGATTGCGGCGCTTTCCCCGCGCGCGGTCGAACGTGCGTATAAGATAAATCCCGGCTGCATGTACCTGAGTTTCGCGCTTGCCCTGAGTAACGGCGAACGCGGTCAGACGCCGTTCACGCCTGCCGTCGGAACGCTTTTACAGATAAACGCGCGCCTTAAACAAATAGACGAAAATGGCGGAATAGAAGCCGAAACCGCACGCGTTGCAGCACTCGCCGCTTATTTCCGCGAAAAAATAACGGATTTTCCGTTCGAGTTTGCAACAAATTCGCCATCGAACGCCGTAACGTCGCTGCATCCGACCACTTGCCCGGCATACAAAATCTTCACCGTGCTTAAAGACGAATACGGCATATGGATTTGCCCCAACGGCGGCGATCTTAAAGACGAAATATTCCGCGTCGGACATATAGGCGCGCTTAAAAAAGAGGATTACGATTGCCTAATTTCGGCTTTTTCCGACCTTAAAAAGCGCGGAATAATCTGAAAAAACGGGCGTTTTAATTAAAGGAGCGAAAAATGGTTAAAGTAATAACGTACGGCACGTTCGACGTGTTGCACGAGGGGCATATCCGCCTGTTAAAGCGAGCCAAGGCTCTCGGCGATTACCTTATAGTGGGAGTCACCGGCGACGATTACGATTTAAGCCGCGGCAAAATAAACAATCGCCAGTCGGTGTCCGACCGTATAGAAGCCGTGCGCGAAACCGGTCTTGCCGACGAAATAATCGTAGAAGAGTACGACGGTCAGAAAATCGACGACGTACGAAAGTACGGAGCGGATATTTTCGCCATCGGTTCGGACTGGGAAGGCAAGTTCGACTATCTGCGCGATTATTGCAAAGTAGTGTATCTGCCGCGCACCGAAGGCGTAAGCAGCACCGAAATCCGCTCGAAAAGCCGTAATCTGCGGCTCGGAGTGGTGGGCGAAGTGCCGTTTATCAAAAAATACATCCGCGAAAGCGAATTCGTAAACGGCTGCCGCGTGTCCGGCGCGTGTTCTGCCGACGGCGAATTTTTGCGCTCGCTGGACGTCGAACTGAAAACCGACGACTACGATAAGCTTCTGGACTGCTCCGACGCCGTGTACGTCGCTTCGCACCCGTCGCTTCACTACGAGCAGATTAAAAAAGCAATCGAAAAGGGCAAGCACGTGTTGTGCGAAAGCCCCATCGCGTTGTCCGAAGCCGATTGCGCCGAGCTGTTTGCTCTCGCAAAGCAAAAGGGAGTTATTCTTGCCGACGCAATCAAAACCGCTTATTCCACCGCGTATACGCGCATGCTGCTGCTTGTAAAAAGCGGCGCGATAGGAAAGCCGGTCGCCGTGGACGCAACCTGCACTTCGCTTACCGAAATAGGTTCCGACCCCGATTATTTCCGTAAAAACTGGAACAGTTCGTGCGCCTGGGGACCCACCGCGCTTTTGCCGGTGTTTCAGATACTCGGCACCGATTATAAGGATATGCGGATAGCCTCGGTGTTTGCCGACGAGAACAAAAATTTCGACCGCTTTTCCAAATTCGATTTTACTTTCGACTGCGCCGTGGCAACCGTCAAGGTGGGCAGCGGAGTCAAGTCCGAGGGCGAACTTATAGTGTCCGGAACAAACGGCTACGTTTACGTCCCCGCGCCGTGGTGGAAAACCGATTATTTCGAGGTGCGGTACGAAAACGCAACCGAAAACAAGCGCTATTTCTATCAGCTTAACGGCGAGGGCATACGCTACGAGATAGTGGCGTTCGTAAAAGCGGTGGAAAACGGAAAGATGACCGATTGCGTTTCGCAGGGCATTTCCCGCGAGATATGCAAAGTCGTGTCAAAGCGAGAAAGAACGGAAATCAAGGCATAAATCGGGTTTTTACAGGTGAAAAGCCGTAAAAACGCTTGGCAAATTATAATATCGTTAATAAAACTAAAAACGGAGGTATTATGGAAAAAGTATTGTTATCCGTCGTAAGCAATAAAAAACTGACGGAAAACGTGTATGAAATGAAGCTTAAAGGCGACGTTTCGGCGATAACCGCGCCCGGACAGTTTGTCGAAATCAAAATAGACGACTGCTTTCTGCGCCGCCCGATATCGGTGTGCGACGCGGAGGGCGACGTCCTTACGATAATCTACAAAACCGTGGGTAAAGGCACCGACAAAATGAGTACGTTCCTGCCCGGAAAAACGCTGGATATTCTCACGGGATTGGGAAACGGTTACGACCTGACCGTATCGGGCGACAAACCGCTGCTCGTCGGCGGAGGCGTGGGCGTTCCGCCGCTGTATAAGCTTAGTAAACAGCTTATCGCGCAGGGCAAAAAGCCGCAGGTTGTGCTCGGCTTCAACACAAAGGACGAAATTTTCTACGAAAACGAATTTAAGGCAATCGGCGCGGACGTGTACGTCGCAACGGCGGACGGCAGCTACGGAACCAAGGGCTTCGTCACTGACGTCATCAAAAATCTCGACTACACGTATTTTTACGCGTGCGGACCCATGCCCATGTTCAAGGCAATGGAAAAAGTGGTTTCGACAAGCGGACAGTACAGTTTCGAGGCAAGAATGGGCTGCGGATTCGGCGCGTGCATGGGCTGCTCGATCATGACGGCAAACGGATCCAAACGCGTGTGTAAGGAAGGTCCTGTTTTCAAACGCGAGGAGGTTATATGGTAGACACTAAGGTAAATCTGTGCGGCTGGGTGCTTGACAACCCCGTAATCGCAACCAGCGGAACGTTCGGCTACGGCAAAGAATTTTCCAAATTTTACGACATAAACATGCTGGGTACGTTCTCTTTCAAGGGAACGACGGTAGAGCCGAGATTCGGCAACCCCCTGCCCCGTATCGCCGATTGCGACAGCGGAATGCTGCTCTCGATAGGCTTGCAGAATAACGGCATCGACCACGTTATAGCGCACGAACTGCCCGAAATGAAGCAGTATTTCCACAAAAAAGTCATCGCCAACTGCGCGGGATTCTGCGTGGACGACTACGTGACGCTTGCCAAAAAACTCGACGATCAGGAACAGGTGGGCATAATCGAACTCAACGTCAGCTGCCCCAACGTGGGAGCGGGCGGAACGGCTATCGGCACCGACTGCGTAAACCTCGAAAAAACGGTGAGAGAAGTCAAAAAAGTGACGAGTAAAACCGTGTTCGTAAAGCTTACGCCTGCCGTAACCGATATCGTTTCCATCGCAAAGTCGGCTGAAAACGGCGGCGCGGACGGCATAAGCATGATCAACACGCTTACGGGTATGCGTATAAATCTCAAAACCCGCAAGTCGATAATTCAGAACATAGCCGCCGGTTATTCCGGTCCCGCGCTGTTCCCGCTGGCGCTCAGCATGATTTACAAGGTTTACGACGCGGTAAAAATACCCATTATCGGAATCGGCGGAGTTACGAGCGCCGAACACGTCGTCGAAATGATGATGGCGGGCGCAACCGCGGTGGGCGTGGGTTCGGCAAATCTCGTCAACCCCTACGCGTGCAAGGAAATAATAGAGGACTTGCCGCGAGTAATGCAAAAGTACGGTATCGAAAAGCTGTCCGACATCACCGGCGCGGCTCACAGATAGACGAATACTTCGCATTTGACCCGATTTTTTATCGTAAATAAGAATTAAATTAAAGACGTCGCCGTTTGCGTTTCGCAGGTTTGCGGAAATTTCCACGGCGGCGTTTTTTATTTAAAATAATGGCGTTACCCTCTCAAAAGCTTAACGATCGGTCTTATTAAATGATAATGATTATCAATTATCACACGATTTTCGTCAAAAAGTCTTGACAAAACTATCTTCGTGTGGTAATCTTTAAACGTAACGAAAACGCGCCGCGTTCTGCGCGAAAAAAACCGCTTCGCAAAGCGAAAAAAGAGGAAACACAATTGGAAATAAGTAAAAACATTTTATACGTCGGCGTAAACGACTACGACGTAGACCTTTTCGAGGGTCAATATAAGGTAAAAAACGGAATGTCGTACAATTCGTACGTGATCCGCGATCAAAAAATCGCCGTTATGGACACCGTGGACAAGCATTTCGGAGAAAAGTGGCTTGAAAACCTGGAAAAAGCTCTCGGCGGAAAAGAGCCCGACTATCTCGTTATTCATCACATGGAGCCCGATCATTCGGCTAATATCGCGCGCTTTATTGAAAAATATCCGCAGGCAAAAGTAGTTTCAAGCCGCGCGGCGTTTGCCATGATGAAAAACTTTTTCGGCAAAGACTATTCGCAAAACGGCATAACGATAAAAGAGGGCGACGTACTCGAACTGGGCGAACACTCGCTTACGTTCGTCGCCGCGCCCATGGTGCATTGGCCCGAAGTCATGGTTTCGTACGAAAAAAGCGAAAAAACGCTGTTCTCCGCCGACGCGTTCGGCTCGTTCGGAGCAGTGGGCAGCGGAGCGGGAATCGACGAATACAGAAGATATTATATAGGAATAGTGGGAAAATACGGCGTTCAGGCGCAGTCGCTGCTTAAAAAAGCCGCCGCGCTCGATATAGCTCGCATTTGCCCGCTGCACGGCGAAATTCTCACCGATAAAATAGGCGAGTTCGTAGGATTATACGACAAATGGTCGCGCTACGAAGCCGAAAAAGAGGGCGTTACGATAGCCTATACCTCGGTGTACGGCAACACCAAAGCCGCCGCAACCGAACTTTATGAAAAACTGAAAGAAAAGGGCGTGCTCGCGCATATCTTCGACCTTGCGCGCTCCGACATGTCCGAGGCGGTTTCCTCGGCGTTCGAGCTTAGTAAACTCGTACTGGCAACCACGACTTACAACGGCGAATTGTTCCCGTTTATGCGTGAGTTCGTGTCCGCGCTTACCGAACGCAATTATCAGAACCGCACTATTGCCGTTATAGACAACGGATCGTGGGCGCCGCAGTGCGAAAAAATAATCAAAAAGTGCTTTGAAAACTCCAAAAACGTCGTTTTTGCGCAGAATAACGTCACGATTCTTTCGGCTATGAACGAGCAGAACGAATGGCAGTTGGCTTTGCTTGCCGACGAGCTTTCGGAGAAAAACGCATGAAGGCGTTTAAGATTGCGCTTAAAACCATTCTGATAGTACTCGGCGTGCTGTTCGTCGTAGTCGCGGCTTATCTTGCGTACGTAATTTTTTCCTATTCGCGGATAGAGGACAACCTCGCGCTGACGCCGGTCGAAAACGCAACCGAAACGGCGCCTTCGGACAAAACGTATACGATAGTCACGCAAAACGTAGGGTTCGGGGCGTACACGCCGTCGTTCACCTTTTTTATGGACGGCGGAAAACAGTCTCGCGCGGAAAGCAAGGAAAGCGTCGTCTCCTGCGTGGAGCAGGCAGCCATGACGGCAAAGGCGCAAAACCCGGACTTTGCGTTCTTTCAGGAAGTGGATACTAATTCCGATCGCAGCTATCACGTCGATCAGTGCGAAATTCTGGATAAAAGTTTTACGGGATATTCGTCGGTGTTTGCTCAAAACTATCACTCGGCGTATCTGTTTTATCCGTTATATCAGCCGCACGGCAAGTCGAACAGCGGAATTTACACCTATTCCAAGTACAAAACGAACGGCGCCACGAGAAGAAGTTTGCCCATTTCCACGGGATTCAGTAAATTTCTCGACCTCGATCGCTGCTATTCGGTAACGCGCGTTCCGCTGGACAACGGGAAAGAACTGGTGCTGTACAACGTTCATCTTTCGGCGTACGGCGGCAGCGACGAAATACGCGAAGGACAGCTTAATATGCTGCTGAGCGATATGAAATCGGAGTACGAAAAAGGCAACTACTGCGTTTGCGGCGGCGATTTCAATCACGATTTTACCGGCGATTCCACTCAGAAACTCAACGGCGGAGAAGGCAATTCTTTCGGCTGGGCGCAGCCTCTGCCCGCGGATATACTCAACGCTCACGGCATATCGCGCGCGATTAACTACGACGAGCTTATCCCCACGTGCCGCAATTGCGACGTTGCGTATAAAAAGGGCAATTTCACCGTAATAGTGGACGGCTTTCTCGTCAGCCAAAACGTCGAAGTCAATTCGGTTAAAAACGTGGACACGGGATTCTCGTATTCCGACCATAACCCCGTAGTCATGAGTTTCAAATTGAAATAAACGAGAAATTATACGAAAAGAAGGTTAAAATGCAAAAAATATCAAATAAATTTTATACGGGCGAGCGTTCGCTGTTTCATTCCGAAAATCTGCAACTGGAAAATTGCGAGTTCGGCGAGGGCGAATCCCCTCTTAAAGAAAGCCGCGACGTATCGCTTGAAAACTGTAAATTCGGCTGGAAATATCCGCTGTGGTACGGCAAAAATTTTACCGTTACCGATTGTTATTTTGCCGAGATGGCGCGCGCCGGCGTATGGTACACCGAAAACGTTTTGTTTAAAAACGTGAAAATCGACGCGCCCAAGGAACTGCGAAGATGCCGCGGCGTAACGCTCGAAAACGTTGAGTTTAATCTGGCTCACGAAACGCTGTGGGCGTGCGACGGCGTGAAGATAAATGATGTAACCGCGCTCGAAGGCGATTATTTCGCAATGAATTCCCGCAACATGGAAATAGACGGGCTTACTCTTCACGGCAACTACTCGTTCGACGGAGCGCAGAACGTTACGATACGCTCGTCAAAGCTTTACAGCAAGGACGCGTTCTGGAACAGTAAAAACGTTACCGTAATCGACAGCGTTATAGAGGGAGAATACCTCGGCTGGAACGCCGAAAACCTTACTCTTATAAACTGCGCAGTGTCGTCGCATCAGGGCATGTGTTACGTCAAAAATCTCGTCATGCAAAACTGCAAGGTGACGGACACCGACCTTGCGTTCGAGTATTCCTCGGTAAACGCGACGCTCACCGGCAAAGTGGACAGCGTTAAAAACCCGACGTCGGGTAGAATAGAAGCCGAAGAAATAGGCGAGCTTATTATGGAGAAAGACAAGGTGGACCTTTCCGCAACCGAGATTTTCGCGGGCGGAAAGAAAATAAACTAAGTCGTTTTCGATTAAAAACGGCGTTAAGTTTTTATAAAGCGGAGATATACGATGAAATACGATTTCGATACTTTTCCCGACAGAAGCAAAACGGACTCGGTTAAGTGGGACGTCTTGCCCGGCGAGCTGCCCATGTCGCTTGCCGATATGGACTTTATAACCGCTCCGTGCATAACCGAGGCGGTAATAAGCCGCGCGGAAAAGGGCGCGTTCGGATACACGGACGTACCGGACGAGTGGTACGACTCGATAATTTCGTGGTGGAGCCGTCGTCACGGACTGGAAATGAAGCGCAACGAGCTTATTTTCTGCACCGGCGTCGTTCCGGCGATATCGTGCCTGGTAAAACGCCTCACAAACGTCGGCGACCGAGTGCTGGTTCTCACCCCGGTTTACGATATATTCTATCATTCAATCGAAAACGCAGGCAGAATCACGCTCGAAAGCCCGATGCGCCGCGGCAAAAACGGCTACGAAACGGATTTTGCCGACCTCGAAGAAAAGTTGGCGCGCCCACTCACCACGCTTATGATTTTGTGCAATCCGCACAATCCTTCGGGAACGCTCTGGACGAAAGAACAGCTGGAAAAGATAGGCAAGCTGTGCTTTAAGCATCACGTCACCGTGATAAGCGACGAAATTCACTGCGACATAGTCGATCCCGGCAAAGAATACGTTCCGTTTGCCTCGGTTTGTCCCGAGTGCGCTTCAAATTCGATTACGTGCATATCTGCAAGCAAGGCGTTCTCGATTGCCGGATTGCAGTCGGCGGCGGTTTTCGTGCCGGACGAGCGGCTTCGCAATATCGCCGTGAGAGGCTTGAACAGCGACGAAGTTGCCGAGCCCAATTGCTTTGCGGCTATCGCCACCGCGGCGGCGTTCGACAAAGGCGAGCCGTGGCTTAACGAACTTAACGAATATATTGCCGAAAACAAACGCTTTGCACGAGAATTTATTGCAAAAAATCTTCCGTCGGTAGCTTTGTTCGATCAGCCGGCAACCTACCTTATGTGGCTGGACTGCAGCGCTTTATGCCAAGACACCGACGAGCTTTACGAGTTTTTGCGTAAAACCACCGGGCTTATATTGTCGCCGGGCAAAAAATATCGCGGCGACGGGCAGTTTTATCTGCGCATGAACGTAGCTTGTCCGCGCGGCAGGTTGCAGGACGGCTTGCAAAGGCTGGAAAAGGGCGTACGCGCTTTTTCGGAAAGAAAATAATACGAAAAAAAATTTGCGTTTGCAAAAAACATAAAAAAGGAGAAGACGATGGAAATTACGGGATTTGAAGGAAAAAAGATTTGCGTTCACGAATGGCTGGACGCCGAGGCGCCGATCGGCGTGGTGCAAATCGTTCACGGAATGGCGGAACACGCCTCGCGTTACGACGAGTTTGCGCGCTTTCTCAATAAAAACGGCTTCGCGGTAATAGCCGACGACCATCGCGGTCACGGCGAAACCGACCCGGACACGCCAGGTTACGCCGCCGGCGATATGTTTGCCGACACCGTGCGCGACGAGGGACTAATCACCGATTACTACAAGCAAAAATTCCCGGGCTTGAAGTACGTTATTCTCGGATTTTCGTACGGCTCGTTCCTCACTCAGAGTTATATCGGGAAATATTCCGACAAGATAGACGGCGCGATTATTGCCGGCAGCTGCTACAAAAAGGACGCCGAAGTGTACGGCGGAACTTTCGTAGCTTTCTTCGCCGATTTATTCGGACTTGAAAAGAAACAGGCAAAGCTTATCGAGCGCGCCTCGTTCGGAGCGTACGAAAAGCAGACCGAAAGCGGCGACTGGCTGTCGGTGGACGAAAACAACAACGCCGCCTATCACGGCGATCCGCAGTGCGGGTTCGTGTGTTCGTACCGCTTTTACAGCGACTTTTTCCGCGGACTGCGCAGTCTGTACACCCGTCAGTATATCGACGGGCTGAGAAAGGATCTGCCCGTTCTGCTCGCTTCCGGCGCCGACGACCCGGTGGGAGAAAAGGGCGAAGGCGTGAAAAAGCTGTACTCGTTCTACACCGATAAAGCCGGAATGAAGGACGTGGAACTGGTGTTGTTCCCCAATTCGCGCCACGAATTCTTAAACGAAAAGGCGGACAGGGACTATAAGTGGGGCACCGTGCTCGGCTTTCTGAAAAAAGTAGCCGCGCTTTAAGTAAACGCCGTCTTACACAAACGAATAATTTTAATCGGATAATAAAACGGTCAAAAAAACGAGCGAGAGTAATTATTGCTTCTCGCTCGTTTTTTCGCAGAATTTACGGTGGTTCCGCGCCTATGACGAAAAACGGTGGTTCCTGCCGCTTTTTTCATACGATTTTATACTATATATCATATTATATCAAGTCAAATAAGACTTGTCAAGTCTTTTTCGACTTATAACGGATATAATATAAATATGAAATTCGGAAAGACGCTAAAAGAATTGCGGGAGGAAAAGGGGTTAAGCCAAATGGAATTGGCTCGCGCAACCGGTATAAGCCAGTCGGCGATAGCCAAATGGGAAAAAGGCAAAACCGAACCGACAGCCTCGTCGCTCGTCGCCCTCTCGCATTATTTCGGCGAGTCGGTGGATTTTCTTTTGGGAAACAACGACTTTTCGGGCGGCGACAGGTAAAAAGCCGAATTTCTATTCAACAAAATTTACGTAAAAAAAACGAGCAGAAGAAAATTATTCTCCTTGCTCGTTTTGCTTTTTTTGCGGATGAATTTTTTTCGCGTTATCGCGAGTCCGCTTTTTTACGACTTAAAGTTATTTGCAGTTTTTGCAGCCCTTAGTCGTCTTGCCGGCAGACTTGTTTGCAGTCTTCTTAGCGGTCTTGTTCATGGTTTTCTTTTCGGACATTACGGTTTACCTCCTTGATTTTTTCGGCAGGGGATTTCCCTTCCGCTGTTATTGTGCGTAGGAGGCAAGCCTATTATTTTAGTTTCGCGCTGTAATAATCTGTAAATTAAACGCGCGGTTTTATTTCTTCAAAGAGAGGAGATAGCCCTCGATATTGTCGTGTTCGGACACGGTTATTTTTTCAAAGCCCAGATAATCGGCAAGGAGAGAGAGTAAAATCGCGCCGTGCCCTATTACGAGCGCGCGTTTTTCGCCCAGAGTGGGGTAGTCGCGGCTGAGGTTTTCCGATGCGAAAATATCGTCTATAAGACCGTGAAGAGCGTTTTTTTCGATGACGTAGCCGTGAACCGCGTCGGCGTCGTAAGTCTTCTGCCCCAAAAGCATGGACGCAAGAGAGGTAGCCGTGCCGCCTATCGCGTACAGCTTGTCCGCGCTCACTTTTTTATATCCTTGGATTTGTTTGCGGTAGTAGTCCTCGATTGCCGCTTTGTCGCTGCCTATCGCGTCGCGAACGCGCACCACGCCCAGCTTTAAGCTTTCGGCGTAAGTTATTTTTCCGTCTGCGCCCGCGGTAAGCTCTACGCTTGCTCCGCCTATATCGATAACCGCGTTGTTGCCCTTGCCGCCAGTACAGCCGACGTAGCCTATTTCGGCTTCTTTTTTGCCCGAAATTATGTCCACCCGGACGGGAATGCGGCTTTCTATCATGCTTTTCAGCTCTTCGCCGCCCGGATTGCGCATGGCTTCGGTCCCGAATACGTACACTTTTTCGGCTCCGGCGCGCTTTGCACGGTCAAAAAAGTCCGCTACGGCGTCTGCCGTGCGAACCATTGCTTCCCGTTTGAGCCTGCCGAGATTGGCAAGACCTTCCGAAAGCTGCGTCGTATTAAGTTCTTTGGGATTAACCGGGCGCCCTCTGTCCAAAAACAGACGAACCGAGTTGCTTCCTATGTCTATTACCGCAACCATTATTTACCTACGAACAATTCTTCGCCCGCGCCGATATAACCGAGGTTTTCGCGCGCAAACTGATCGACGTACAGGTCGCTGGACATGTAGTCAATGGTTTCGTCGTTTTCTTCGATCTGAGCCAGCATTGCGTTTTTCTGCGTTTCGAGCTCTCTGGCTTGTTTGTTGAGACCGCCGATTTTAATGAGGTTGATGATCAGCGACACCGCAAGCAGAAAGATGAAAATAATCGTGGAGATAGTTACTATCTTGATGACTTTAACTTTGTCGGACATTGTTTCGACCCTCCTTTTTAACGTTGCTTTTTCAGTATATCACAACCGAAAGAAAATTTCAAGAAAAAAAACTAAAATTTCATAAAAAAATGCCGTCAAAACGATTGACATATACGACAAAAAACACTATAATTTTCGCGTTTAGTAAAATTAAACCCTGCGTTTATTATGTTTTAACCTTGTAAACCCGGAGTTTAACGTGCGCGGTTGGTTTTACGGGAGAACGAAATTATGGAAATAGGCATTAAAATTAAAGAAATGCGTCTTAAAAAGCAGCTGACGCAAGAGGAGCTTGCCGACAGGTGCGAGCTCACCAAGGGCTACATAAGTCAGATCGAAAACGACCTCACCAGCCCGTCGATAGCTACGCTTAAAGACATTTTGCAGGTTCTGGGTTCGTCGCTTTCCGACTTTTTCTCGGAAGACGAAGAGGAACCGGTCGTTTTTCACAAGGAAGATTATTTCGTCAAGGAAGGCGAAGACAGCGTTATCACCTGGCTTGTGCCCACTTCGCAGAAAAACGAAATGGAACCCATAATGCTGCGCCTCAAAGCTGGCGCCGCAACCGAAAAAGATCTGCCGCACGACGGCGAGGAATTCGGATTCGTGCTTCGGGGCAAAATAAAACTCGTGGTGGGAAAGAAAGAATACTCGGCTGCCGAGGGCGAAAGCTTTTATTACCGCGCCAACAAGACGCATTATATAGTAAACGCCGCCGAGAGCGAAAGCGTAGTGCTGTGGCTGTCGTGCCCGCCTAATTTTTAAGGAGAGTCACCAATGAAAGAACAAGGTAAATTCGATAAAATAATCGAAGTTAAAAACGTAACCAAGGTTTTTGAAGACGGAGTAACCGTTCTCGACGACATCAACCTGTCCATAAAGCGCGGTCAGTTCGTCACGCTTTTGGGACCCAGCGGATGCGGAAAAACCACTCTTTTGCGCATGATTGCGGGCTTTACCACTCCCACGAGCGGCGAAATATTCATCGAAAACGAGCCTATTACCGGCGTTCCGCCCTATAAACGCCCGGTAAACACGGTATTCCAGAAGTATGCGCTTTTCCCGCATCTCAGCGTTTTCAAAAACATTGCGTACGGCTTGAAGCTGAAAACCATCGACGATCCCGAAGCTAAGGGCGGTAAGAGAAAGCTTACCAAAAACGAAATTACCGAAAAGGTAAACCGCGCCTTAAAGCTCGTAAACCTCGAAGACTACGGTCACAGAAACGTAACCAGCCTTTCGGGCGGACAGCAGCAGCGTGTAGCAATCGCCCGCGCAATCGTGTGCGAACCCAAAGTTCTGCTTCTCGACGAACCTTTGGGCGCGCTCGACCTCAAAATGAGAAAGGAAATGCAGCTCGAACTCAAAAGCATGCACGAAAATCTGGGCATTACGTTTATCTACGTCACGCACGACCAGGAAGAAGCGCTCACCATGTCCGACGTGGTAGTGGTCATGAACGACGGCGTTATTCAGCAGATCGCTCCGCCCAAAAAGATTTACGACGAGCCTGCAAACGCGTTCGTCGCAAACTTCATCGGAGAAAGCAACATTCTCTCCGGCGTAATGGAAAAGGACTTTACGATAAACTTCCTCGGTCAGAGCATCGAGTGCGTGGACAAGGGCTTCCAGAAAAACGAGCACGTCGATATAGTCATCCGTCCCGAGGATATCAAAATCTATCCCGAAAACACCGAAAAAGGTCAGTTTGCCGGCACCGTTCTGCAAACCGTGTTCAAAGGCACGTACTACGAAATGGAAGTGGAGTGCTCGGGCTACGAATTCACCGTGCAGAACACCAAGGAGTTCCTGCCCGGTCAGAACGTCCGCCTCGGAATCGCGCCCGACAGTATTCATATAATGAAAAAGCTGCGCACGATAAACCAATTCGAGGGCGAAATTTCCGACGAAGAAAACGTGTGGTTCTGCGAAGCCGACTTCCCCGTCGCAAGCACGCAGGGCTTTGAAAAGAAAGATAAAGTAAAGGTGCTCGTGCCGTTCGACGCCGTGGAACTTACCGACTACGAAGACGACGGAACCATCGGCGGCAACGTGTCGCAGACTTTGTACAAAGGCACCTACTATCAGGTTCAGGTGTACACCGACACCGACGAGGACTTTTACGTCGATACCGCAGACGAATGGGATATCGGCGACCGCGTGGGCATAAAGGTAGACCCGAACAAAATAATTTTGCAGCCCGCCGAGGAGGACGAAGATGAAGAAGAAAAAGACTAACTTCTTTAAGCCCGGACTTTTTGCCGCGCCTTATATAGTAATCTGCCTGATTTTCGTGGTATTGCCGCTCATTCTCGTGCTCGTGTACGCGTTTATCGGTCCCGACGGAAGCTTTACTTTCGACAATTTCAAGCGCGTGTTCGTCGGGCAGGAGCAGACCATTTACGGCATAGTAAACGAAAACGGCACCATGCAAAGCGGCAGTTTTACCGTAACCATTCCCAGCGGCAACCTCGAATTGCTTCTTAAAACACTGGGCATTGCGGCGCTTACCACGGTGGTGTGTCTGCTGATCGCCTACCCCGTCGCGCTCGTGCTTGCTTCGTCGCCGTTCAACAAATATTTCGTGCTGTCGCTGCTGTTCATAATCCCCATGTGGATGAACTTCGTGCTGCGTATCATCGCGCTTAAATCGCTGCTGTACGTAATGGGCATATCCGAAGGATTGTTCTCGGTTATCGTGGGTATGGTTTACGACTTTCTGCCCTTTATGATGCTGCCCATTTACACCGTGCTTACCGAAATAGACAAAAGCTATCTCGAAGCTTCCGCCGACCTTGGAGCAAACAAATTCACCACATTTTTCAAAGTTACGCTGCCCCTGTCCGCAGGCGGAATAATGAGCGGAATTACCATGGTGTTCATGCCCGTGTTCAGCGCGTACGCAATCACCAACATGCTGGGCGACAGCTCAACTACCGTAATCGGCAACAAGATCAACACCTTGTTCGGACTTTCCAGCTCCTGGGGCGTCGGTTCCGCGCTTTCGTTCGTGCTGCTCGTGCTCGTGTTGCTTACCATGGGGCTCAGCAGCCTTATCGGTCGCAAAACGCAGAAAACCGCTCCGGTCAAAAAAGGAGGTAAAGCGTAATGAACAGAAAACTTTCGGTGGTTCTTCGCTGGATATTCCTCATAGTCGTTCTCGTGGCGATATACGCGCCCATCGCGCTCATAATTCTGTACTCGTTCTCGTCCGAAAAGGACATCGGCGGACCCAACGGCTTCGGATCGTTCACCTTTTCGTGGTACACCAAACTGTTTGAAAACGAGGAAATAATGTCCGCAATGTGGAACACTCTCATCATCGGGCTTGTGTCCGCAACGCTGGCTACCATTATAGGCACGCTCACCGCCGTCGGCTTGCATTATATGAAGCACGGCAAGAAATTCATCAATTTCATGAGCGAAATCACCGTCGTCAACGCCGAAATAGTGACGGCTGTCGGATTTTTCCTGCTTTCCATATTCCTTACCAACGTCATCGGATTGCACGTCGAAAAAGGACTGGGCTGGCTTATAATCGCTCATACGGTAATAACCACGCCGTACGTCATATTAAACGTTTCGCCGCGACTTAATCAGCTTAATCCCAATCTGTACGAAGCGGGTATGGACCTCGGAGCGGGTCCGGTGCGCAGCCTGGTCACCGTAATACTGCCTCAGCTTGTCGGCGCGATGATTTCCGGTTTTGCGCTTGCGTTCACGCTGTCGCTCGACGATTTCGTCGTCACCAACCTCAACAAGGGCAGCAATGGCGTAAACACTATTTCCACTTACGTGTACGCAAGTCTGCGCCGTAAGCTCAACCCGTCGATACGCGCGCTCAGCACGATAATATTCGTTGCGGTGCTCGTCGTTCTCATTATCGTCAACATCGTTAAAAGCCGCCGTGCAAAAG
>CAKQJJ010000015.1 GCA_934247335.1 uncultured Clostridia bacterium
GGTCATATCCATGGACCGCAAGTTTGAAACGGCAATCGAAACTGCGCTCGGCGGGGCGATGCAGAATATCATTACGTCGGACGAAGAAGACGCAAAGTGGCTTATCGAATACTTAAAGCGCAAAAAATACGGCAGAGTTACGTTCTTGCCGCTCAATGCGATAAAACCGCGCTTTATCGATTCGACTTATACACGTGCGCTCGGCACGAACGGATGCTACGGAGCCGCAGACAAACTGGTAAGTTACGATCCTAAGTTTGACCGCGTAATTAAAGGCTTGCTCGGCGGCACGGTTATCGTCGAGGACATGGACACAGCCGTATCGCTTGCAAGACTTACGCGCTATGCGTTCAAAATAGTAACGCTCGAAGGCGACGTCATAAATCCGCAGGGTTCCATTACCGGCGGCAGCAAGAAAAACGATATCGCAAACATTTTCAGCCACGAAAGAGAATTAAACGAGCTTAACGAAAAAATCGGAAAAATCGAAGAGGCTCTGTCCGCTTCCGAAGCCGAAAAGAAAGCCAAAATATCGCAACACGATCAAATCGAAGCCGAAATAAACGAAGTGCGTGCAAATATTCATTCGCTCGAAGTGGAATCGGCTGCAAAAACCGAAAATAAAAACAAAAGCGAACAAGTTTTGGGTGAGCTTGAATCGGAAATTCGCGTAACCGAAAAGAATCTTAGCGAAGCTACCGCAAAGCTTGCGAAAATCGACGAAGATCTGGGCAGCGTTGCAAAACTCGAAAATCTCATATCTTCCAAAACGCAGGACACCAAGGACAGCGATAAGGAAAATCAGCAGCTTTTCGATGCGTTAAAACGCAGTCGCGACGAGCTGTCGGAAGAACTTACGGCAAAGAAAATGGAGCGCGTAGCCGTGGAAAACGACGTTAAAACGTGTGAAATGACCGTCGAAAGACTTGCCTCCGAACTTGATTCCTGCACGATTAAAATAGCCGAAAACAACGCCGAAATCGCCGAGAACGACGCTCAGGCGGACGCTATAAGAAAGGCAATCGAACAGACTGCCGCAAACGAAAGCAAGGTGGACGCCGGCAGAGTGGACGAAATTCGCGGAAAGCTGGGCAATCTCGACAAGTACAAAGCCGATCTTCAACAAAAGGTTACCGAACTCGACACTGCGCGCCAGGAACTTATGGGCGAACTGCAAAATCTTCGCGAAGAGAGAACCAAGCAGGAAATGTTGCTTCTCAAAGTTGACGAAGATATCGAAAAGATGCAGAATAATATCTTCGAGCAGTATCAGCTGTCGTACGAAACCTGCCTGCCGTTCAAGGATCCGGACTATAACGCGCAGGAAGGCATGCCGCTTGTCGGAAAACTCCGCAGGCAGATGTCCGCGCTCGGAAATATAAACGTAGACGCGATAGAACAAAGTCAGGAACTTTCGGTAAGTTATGAAGAAGAAAGCGCGCGCCGTGACGATCTCGTAAAAGCCGAAGAGGATATGGTTAAGATAATAAAGGATTTAAGCGCCGAAATGCTGTCCAGATTTGAAGATCAGTTCCAGCAGATAAGAACCAACTTTATAAAGATATTCAAGGAGCTGTTCAACGGCGGTACTGCCGATCTCATTTTGCAGGACAGCGACGACCTGCTCGAAGCGGGTATCGAAATCGTGGCTCAGCCTCCGGAAAAGAAATTGCAGTCGATAACGCTGCTGTCCGGCGGAGAAAAAGCGCTTACGGCAATTGCAATATTGTTTGCTATATTGCGCTTAAAGCCCATGCCGTTCTGTATTCTCGACGAAATAGAAGCGGCTCTCGACGATGCCAACGCAGGAAGATTTGCCAAATATCTGCGCCGTTTCAGCGAGGAAACTCAGTTTGTCGTCATCACTCACCGTAAGCCCACGATGGAACTTGCCGACAATCTTTACGGCGTAACCATGGAAGAAAAAGGCGTAAGCAAGATAGTGTCCGTACAGCTCAGCGAAGCTGTTTCGGTTGCCGAACCGGCATAATTAAGCATATTAAGGAGCTTTAATGGGAATTTTTGCTAAAATTAAAGAAGGTCTGAAAAAAACCAAGGAAAAAATCGCCTACGGTCTTAACAAACTGTTTACCGGCGGCGTTTTGAATGACGACTTCTACGACGAGCTTGAAGAAATTTTGTTAACCGGCGACGTCGGTGCGGAAACTACCGAGCGAATTTTGGACGAACTTCGCGACGCTATTGACGAGGAGCTTATCCGTGATCGCGCCGACGCAAAAGACAAACTTAAAGAGATTATGGTAGATATTCTCGAAGAAAACGAAAAGCCCGAGTACGAATATCCGCTTATTTTGCTCGTTGCCGGAGTCAACGGCGTTGGAAAAACCACCGCGATGGGAAAGCTGGCAAAAAAGTTCAAAAGCGAAGGTCACGACGTTTTGCTTGTTGCGGCTGATACTTTCCGTGCCGCAGCTTCCGATCAGCTAACAGTCTGGGCTGAAAGAGCGGGTGTTCGTATCGTAAAACAGGGCGAGGGCGCCGATCCGGCTGCGGTCGTGTTCGACGCGCTTGCAAGCGCAAAGAGCAAGGGCAACGACGTTATTCTCATCGATACCGCAGGAAGACTGCACAACAAGAAAAATCTCGTCGAGGAGCTTAAAAAGATCGAACGCGTTATCGACAGGGAGATGCCCGATGCAACCAAGCTTAATTATATAGTCTTGGACGCAACCACCGGTCAGAATGCGATATCTCAGGTTGAAGTGTTCGACGAGGCGATCGACATCGACGGAATAATACTCACGAAGCTTGACGGAACGGCAAAAGGCGGCGTGGTGCTGGCTCTTGCGGGCGAAACTTCCACTTCGGTGGTGTACGTCGGTGTGGGCGAAGGCATAGACGATTTGCAGGATTTCGACGCAGAACAGTTCGTTGAAGCTATTTTTGAATAAATTTATCGAAAAAACGCTTGACATTGAATTTCATATCTTGTATAATAGTACTGTAAAGTAAATTTGCTTTACAGTACTTCGTTTCTTTCCGAGGAAAAGGCATGCAAAAAGATCTGACGGTGGGCGTGCTCAACGAGATTTACGGTAAATTTCTCACCGCTCGCCAAAGCGAAATAGTTTCGCAGTATTACGATTACGAATTGTCTTTGCAGGAAATATCCGAAAATCTCGGAATATCACGTCAGGCGGTGCTTGACGCGGTTAAAAAAGGAAGCGAACAGCTTTACCGGTTTGAAAAGGAATTAAAAGTGTTGTCAATGCGAAGCTCGGTTCGCCGCGCGATTGCCGATATCGAAAACGGCAGAACCGAAAGCGCGCTGGACGAGTTGAACGATATAATAAGCAAGGAGTAAAAATGGCGTTATTCGGCAATCTTTCCGAAAAACTGAATAATATTTTCGGCAAACTGCGTTCCAAAGGTCGTTTGTCCGAACAGGATATCAAGCAAGCCATGCGCGAAATCCGCGTTGCGCTGCTCGAGGCGGACGTCAATTTCGGCGTCGTCAAGCAGTTTATCGCTACGGTAAGCGAAAAAGCCGTCGGCGAAGATATCCTGAAAAGTCTTACGCCCGGTCAGCAGGTCGTTAAAATAGTAAACGACGAGCTTGTCGCGCTTATGGGCAGCACCAATTCCAAATTGGAAGTAAGCCCCAAACCGCCCACTGTTATCATGATGTGCGGTTTGCAGGGCGCGGGAAAAACCACCATGTGTGGCAAACTTGCTCAAAACCTGATCAAGCAGGGCAAAAAGCCCATGCTTTGCGCATGCGATATTTATCGTCCCGCCGCAATCAATCAGCTTAAAGTCGTCGGTCGCAGCGTGGGTGCCGAAGTCTTTGAAAAAGGAACACAGTCGCCGGTTAAAACGGCAAAACAAGCAATAGAATATGCCGAAAGCAAAGGCTACAATACGGTTATTATCGATACTGCGGGCAGACTGCATATCGACGAAGCGCTGATGAACGAGCTTATTGAAGTAAAAAAAGCGGTTCAGCCAACCGAAATTTTGCTTGTCGTCGACGCGATGACCGGTCAGGACGCAGTAAACGTCGCCAAGTCGTTTGACGAACAACTGGATATTACGGGCGTAATTCTCACTAAGCTTGACGGCGATACGAGAGGCGGCGCAGCTTTATCCATTCGTGCGGTTACCGGTAAGCCGATAAAATTCTGCGGCGTAGGCGAAAAAATGGGCGACCTCGAACCGTTTTATCCCGACCGCATGGCGTCGCGAATACTGGGAATGGGCGACGTTCTTACGCTTATCGAAAAGGCAAAAGCAGCCGTGTCCGAAGATCAGCTGAAAGACATGGAAAAGCGCATGCTTCAGGCAAAATTCACGCTTGACGATTTCCTCGTTCAGTTTGAGAGCATCAAAAAAATGGGCGGCGTGAAAGACGTCATCGGTATGATGCCCGGCATGGCGGGAATGAAAATCAAGGACGGCGACATCAACGAGGAGCTTATCGACAAATACAAAGCGATAATCTGTTCGATGACGAAGCGTGAACTAGATAATCCCGATATCATTAAATCGTCGAGAAGAAAGCGTATTGCAGCCGGCAGCGGAACGACCATTCAGCAGGTTAATCAGCTGCTCAAACAATACGATCAGGCGAAAACAATGATGAAATCGATGAAAAACAACAAAAAATTCAGAATGCCTTTCTGAAATAAAACAGTCTAAATTTTGTGGAAACACTTTAAATACAGGAGAATAAAAAAAATGGCAGTTAAAATGAGATTGACCCGTATGGGCGACAAGAAGAACCCGATGTACCGCGTTATCGTTGCAGATTCGCGCGCTCCCCGTGACGGCAAGTTCGTCGACATCATCGGAACCTATCATCCCCAGGATCATGAAAACGAAGTAAAGCTCGACGTCGAAAAGGCTAAGACCTGGATCGCAAACGGCGCTCAGCCCACCGACACCGTCAGAGGTTTGCTCGTAAAAGCAGGCGTGCTCGAAGCTAAGCCCATGCCCGCTAAAACCAACGCTAAGAAAAAGAAGAGCGAGTAAGGGGTAAATTATGACTGAACTCGTAACTTTCATGGTGAAAAGCCTTGTGGACAAGAAGGACGCCGTTGAAGTTACTCTTGCCGAAGACGGAGTTATCAACGTAAAGGTTGATAAAGACGATATCGGTAAAGTAATCGGAAAAGACGGCCGTATTGCAAAGGCTATCAGAACCATTGTTAAAGCGGCTGCAAACAAACAGCAGGCTAAATATACGGTGGTCATACTGGAAGAATGAATGATAATATAATAATCGGTCGGGTGGTCAAAGCTGTCGGAATAAAGGGCGAAGTAAAAATCGCCCCGATAACCGACGATATGCTGAGATATAAGAAGCTCAAAACCGTTTATATTACGGGCATACCTTATCAGATTCTGTCATGCAGATTTGATAAGGCGTTTGTCTTTTTAAAACTAAACGGAGTTGCAACGCGTGACGACGCAGAAAAGCTTGTCGGCGACTATCTCGAAATAGACAGAGTAAACGCCATCGTTCCCGAAAACGGCTATTTAATCGCCGATATCGAGGGGTGTAAGCTGTTTCTAAACGACGGCGAGGAAATCGGCGTGATTACCGACGTTGCTCAATACGGCGCCGCAGACGTGTTTACCATCGAAGGTAACGGAAAAGTTTGCCGCTGTCCGTTTCTCAATAAAGTGATTGAGAAAATCGACGTCGAGAGCAAAATAATCGTGGCAAATAAAAAAGAATTTACGGCGGTCTGCGTTTATGAGGATTGACATTCTTACGCTGTTTCCCGAGATGTTTGCGCCTTTGAACGAAAGCATTTTGGGTCGCGCTCAGAATAAAGGCGTTTTGCAAATCAATACGGTTTATATCCGTGATTTTTCGCTTGATAAACACCTTAAATGCGACGACGCGCCGTTCGGAGGCGGAGCCGGCATGGTAATGACCCCGCAGCCCGTGTGCGATTGCATTAAAAGCGTCGATCCCGAGCATAAGGCGCACAGAATTTATATGTCGCCGCGCGGGAAACTGCTTACTGTGCCGATTGCCCGTAAATACGCGCAAAAGTACGATTGGCTGGTTATCCTTTGCGGACATTACGAGGGCATCGATCAGCGAATTATCGATTTGTATATCGACGAAGAAATTTCGATAGGCGATTTCGTGCTTACGGGCGGTGAACTGCCCGCGATGGTGCTTTGCGACGTGGTTTCGCGCTTCGTGCCGGGCGTACTCGGCTGCGACGCGTCCAGCGAGGACGAAAGTTTTTCGGACGGTTTGCTCGAATATCCGCAATATACTCGTCCGCAAACGTACGAAGGATTGTCGGTTCCTGACGTTCTGCTTTCCGGTCATCACGAAAATATCGAAAAGTGGCGGCGCGAAAAATCGCTTGAAATAACAAAGCAGAATCGCCCCGATTTATTGGAGAAAAAGTAATGAATATACACTGGTTTCCGGGGCATATGACCAAATCGCTGCGTATGATGGACGAAAACGTAGCGCTGATGGATATGCTTATATATATTCTCGACGCCAGAGCTCCGCTCGCTTGCGTAAATCCGGTTTTTTCCAAATACACGGAAAAATTGCCGGTTATTTACGTTTTAAATAAATGCGATCTTGCCAATCCCGAGGAAACCGAAAAGTGGAAAAAGTATTTTACGTCCGATAAAAGCGTGGCGGTGTGTCTTAACAGCACTCAAAACGGAAGCAGTAAAACTATTTTCGGGCTTGCCAAGGATATGTGCAAGCCGATAATCGAGAAAAAGGCAGCAAAAGGAGTTCGAGCCGTGCTTCGTTGCATGGTCATCGGCGTTCCCAATTGCGGAAAATCTACGTTTATCAACAATCTTTGCGGAAAAAGTAAGGCGATTGCGGGAAATAAAGCGGGCGTAACCCGCGGAAAACAGTGGGTGAGAGCAAGCGAATATTTTGAAGTGCTCGATACGCCCGGAACCTTGTATCCAAAGTTTGAAAACCAGACTTTTGCCCGTCATCTGGCATATATCGGCAGTATCCGCGACGAAATAGTTGATACGAACGAGCTTGCGCTTGAATTTAGCGGCGAAATGATTCAAAAATTCCCCGGATATTTATCGGGAAGATACGGCGTGGAAGAGTGCGAAGATTGCGCCTTGATGCTTGACTCGATAGCTCTTAAACGCGGACTGGTGAGAAAAGGCGGAGTCGCGGACGAAGAACGCGCTTCGATTGCGATTATCGACGATTTCAGAAAGGGCAGAATCGGAAAAATCACGCTGGAGAAATGTTATGAAAACGATCGAATTGTTTGAATACGATAAAAGCCTGGGCGTCGAACTGCTTGGAGGAATCGACGAAGCCGGAAGAGGTCCCTTATGCGGTCCCGTCGTGTGCGCGTGCTGTATTATGCCTTACGACAAGATGATTGACGGAATAAACGACAGTAAAAAAGTTTCGGAAAAAAAACGCGAGCTTTTGTTTGAAGAAATCAAAAACAATGCGGTTGCTTATTCGGTTTCAATTGTTTCGCCCGAAGAAATCGATCGCATAAACATTCTTAACGCTACGAAAAAAGGAATGGAAGAGTGCGTAAACGACATTTCGATTAAGCCCGATCTTATTTTAATCGACGCTGTAAAGCTCGCCGTTTCGGTTCCCACGAAGTCCATTATAAAAGGTGACGCAACAAGCTATTGCATTGCCGCGGCTTCTATTCTTGCCAAAGTTACGCGAGACAGAATTATGCGCGAGTACGACCAAAAGTACCCCGAATACGGGTTTGCTCAGAATAAGGGCTACGGAACGAGACAGCATATCGAGGCAATAAAAAAGTACGGATTATGCGAAATCCACCGCCGTACGTTTGTGAAGAATTTTATATGATAAACAATAAAATCAAAGGCTTTTGCGGCGAGGAAATTGCCGCCGAATATCTGAAAAAACACGGATACGTGATTCTCGAACGTAATTACACCACGGACGTGGGCGAGATCGATATTATTGCCGCCGGAGAAGGTTTTCTGATCTTCGTGGAAGTGAAAGAACGCTTAAACGAAAATTACGGCTATGCGGCGGAGGCGGTCGGCGTGCACAAACAACGCAAAATCAGCCAGGTTGCAAGCCAATATATCCGCAAATATCGTCGGTTTGACGTCCCCGTGCGCTTTGACGTTATCGAAGTTTATCTGGAAGAAAAGCGTGTAAATCATATCGAAAACGCGTTTGACAGTTATCTAAGATATTGAAAAATACTGCTTTTATGGGCTTTTTATCTGTAAAACAGATGATTTTTAGTACTATGTCTGACATAGTACTTTATTTTTATTTAAATGGAGAAGATATGTCCGGATATTTTTGACATATATATAAATCATGGAAATGACCGTAGATTTATCGAGATTGAAAAATAACGCGTTGGAGATTAAACGATGCTTCAGATGCGGATTGATTGCCGTCGTCAAGTGTAATGCGTACGGACATGGCGATACAGAATGCGCCGAATCGTTAAAAGACGTTGCCGACGCTTTTGCCGTGGCAACGACCGAAGAGGCGTTGCGGCTTGTGAATGCCGGAATAAAAAACGACGTACTTATTCTGTCTCAGAATTACGACGGCGCAAATTATCCTGACAACGTTATTTTCTGCTCATTCGATATGAGCAGCTTAAAGAGACTTGTAAAAAGCAAACGTCGGTATGCAATAAAAATAGATACGGGAATGAACCGCCTCGGCTTTTCAGTTCGGGAATTTTTGTCAATTGCAAACGAAATAAATTTCGATAAGGTGCACAGCGTGTTTTCGCATATATACGATAACTCTGCTGTTGTGCGCCAATATAACGAATTCCGCGCGCTTACCGATTCTCTTAATGTAAGACGCCATATTTTTGCTTCCAATTGCGTTTTTGCCGCGGATGACTTATTGGATTACGTTCGACCGGGATTGTTGCTCTACGGCTACGGCGGCGATTGCGTTAAGCCCGTAATGAAACTGTCTGCTCGGGTATTGCAGGTGCGCCGCGTACGGGCTGGCGAAAACGTTGGCTACGGAATTTGCCCTGCGGAAAAAGACGGAATAATCGCCACGATCGATATCGGTTACGGCGACGGTTTCCGGCGGAAAAAACAGGGGGAAGAAAGGCTCGTTTTTATCAAAGGAAAGAAAAGAAAAATAGTCGGGCAAATTTGCATGGATATGTGCATGGCGGAAGCGGATGAAAGCGTAACGGCAGGGGACGAGGCGATAATTCTCGGCGACGAGATGACGGCATACGAGCTTGCCGAGCAATGGAATACCATTCCGTACGACGTTTTAACCTCGCTCGGACAGGCGCGCGCGAAGAGAAAATACGTAAAATAGTTGCATTACGGGCGGTATTGTGGTATAATCGAAAGCAAGGAGTGCCGCCATGTTCAATAAAAACGTACACAGATCGGATTTTAAAGAGGCGATAATCAATTCGCTGATGATGTTTTTGTTTATGATCGTATTTTCGATTATAGGCGTATTTTTTATTTTCACCGAGATAGGAGGTCTTCTGGACCTGATTATAGGCGTTGCGTTTACCGTTCCGCTTATGTATATTTATTTTTATACGGGCGGACAGGAAGGCAAGCGCGAGTTTAAAAAGCTTAACGGCGTTTCGGTGGAAGCGGCAAGAAAAGGCGGCGTTCGCGTTCCGAATATTTTCAAGGGATTTTTGTACGTCGTTCCGTACGCCGTGATAACCGTCGTTCTTGCGGTTTTGTGCTGGGCAACCGACGTTCAGTGGCTGAAAATAGCATCGCTTGCGGTGTTTATGCCGGCTGCAATGCTCGGTAAAGCGCTCGGATTGATTGCTTTTCCGCACAGCGTTCCGATTTACGACGACGCGGGCAACGTTATCGCAACCAACATCGTCGGCGAAACGGTGGGAAGTCACGTTTTTATCGTTCTTATCGTTTTTGCGGTAATAGCCTGCCTGATATTCTGGCTTTCGTACGTTTTGCAGATCAGAAAAAGTCGCGACAGTTTCAATTCGTTTATGTCGGAAATAGTCGAAAACGATAAAATGAGAAACAGATGAGAGTAATAAGCGGAAAATATCGCGGAGCAAAACTGTTTTCGCCCGCCGACGACAGAGTTCGTCCCACCACCGATCGAATAAAAGAAAGCGTGTTTAACATATTGTCCAATCACGTTAAATTTTCGGATGCGAAAGCGCTCGATTTGTTTTCGGGCAGCGGCGCGCTCGGAATAGAAATGTTAAGCCGTGGCGCGAAGTACGTGGCTTTCGTCGATCACGACCGCGACAGCGTTCGCCTTACCGAATCCAATATCGCGAAAATAAAAGCGCCGAAGGACAGCTACGGCATTTTTCCCGTGGAATACGACTTTGCGTTGAAAAAATTGGCGGGCGCCGGTATGGACGTTATTTTCGTCGATCCGCCGTACGCGCTGAAAATAGAAAGCCGCGTGCTCGATCTTATAGACGAGTACGACGTTTTGTCGCCCGGCGGAATTGTCGTGGTGGAACACGATTGCAAAAATGTAGTGCAAAACGATAAATACGATTGCGATTGCCGGAAAATGGGCAATACTTCGGTTAGTTTTATGACTAAAAAGGAGCAGATATGAAAACTGTCGTGTTTGCGGGAACTTTTGATCCGTTTACTGTCGGGCATCTCGAAATTGCAGAAAAGGCGGCGCTTTTATTTGATAAAGTCGTGATTGCCGTTGCCCGTAAAAGTAAAAGCGGAGTGTCCGCGGAAAAAAGAGCGGAAATCGTGAAATTAAGCGTTTCCGGCATAAAAAACGCAAACGTGGAAATTTTCGACGGCTTTTTAACCGACTATATGAAAAAGAACGGATACGGGCTGCTCGTTCGCGGAATAAGAAACGTAGTCGATCTCGATTACGAAAAAAATCTTAAAGCGGTTTACGAAGACATGTATCCCGAAATTTCAATAGTATACCTCGTTTCGTCGCCGAAAAATGAACACGTTTCTTCTTCGCTCGTGCGTGAAATTATGGCATTAAACGGCGACGCGGGCGCATATATTAGCGATAAGGCGGCAGCCGAAATCGAAAAGGAGTATATGCAATCCGTTGGAAATAGAACTGTTATGTGAGCAACTCGAACGCGAACTCAGCGGCAGGCGCGGAATGATAAGCGATAAAGTAGACCTTGCCGAGTGCCGGCGGCTTTTGAACCTGATACGCGAAAAAATAGCTCCGCTGATTCAAAGCGTCAACGGAGTCGTAGCCGAACGTACGGCTATACTTACTAATGCCGATACGGTTGCGAAAAACGTTTTGTCCGCAGCCGAACAAAAGGCGGTTCAGATAGTAAGCAGTTCGGAAACGGTGCGCCGCGCGCAGAACGAGAGCCGTAAAATTCTCGACCGGACGTATGTGACGTGCGATCAGCTGGTTTTGAAAACCAAAAAGAATATCGACGACACTTTGCTGCTTGCCGAAGAAAAACTGCGCGACGCGTTGCGGCAGATTGGTGAGTATCGCTATTCTGTTAAATCGATGATAATCGATGCCGGCGAGAAGGAAAATTAAATCAGCTTGTCGATTACGAGTTTTTCGCTCATGTAATTGTCGGGCGAGCGCGTAATGGTGGAATAAAGAGCGGCTGCTTTTCGTTCGATTTCAAAAAGATAATCAAAAGAAGAAAATTTGTCGTAGTCGGAATTTCTGATTACGGCGTTTTTTTCTATTTGCGAAAAGTAGCTTTTAAAGTCGTTTTTGCATGCGAGAACGTGAAACGGAAGAGTTTCCGATTGCGCTTTTTCCATGATTTCTTTGGTTATACCCAGATCGTTTTGCAAAATTATGCGTTTCAGTCTCGAATAAGTGTATCTTTTCGATTTCGTTTTTTCAAGCGCTTCTGTAAGGCTCGAACACGATTTTGCGTTCTGGATGAGCGCGAATTCAAGACCTTCGCGACAGTTTCCGGTGAGGAAAGACGAAGATTGTTAAGCGAAATTGCTTCGTACAACGATAAATCGGCTGACTTTTCGTTTTTAATAAAATCGAAAAGTCTGTCGTATTCGGGTAGATACGGCATTGCGGAAGAGGGACAATCCGAATACAGGATATTTCGTATCGCGGACGCGGACAAAAAATCCCCGTAAGCGCGGTTGTCGTTGTAACCGTTGCCTTTTCTTTTGATTATTATCGGCTTTACGTTAAGGTTGTGGCGGATTATGCTTTTGATATATTCGACGCACAGAAGATTATTTGGCTTTGAGAGCGCGTCTTTTATTTTGTTTTTATCGAACTTATCCGAAAGTTCGTCGGCGGTTGCCGAGCAATATGCGGAGGCGTAGCTCATGCCGCCGTCGAGATAAATTTTCATGTTTTTGCGAAAATCGTCGCTTTCGTTTGTCTGGACTTTCGCAACGGCGCCTATGAGCGAGGTATCGTCGCATTCGCAGCCCATGATAAGTCCCGAAACGTCCGGCAGAGCGGAGATTACTTTCAGCGCGCCTTCGGCAAATTTTTCGCCGTTTGCGGTTGCGTACAAAATCGGGTTTTCGACAACCATGTCGGCTCCGCACGAAAGCGCGATTTCAGCACGCAGATATTTATCGACGATTGCAGGTTCGGCACGCTGAACGAAATTGCCGCTCATGACGCAGACTATGCGGTCGAAACCTGCGGGAACTTTGCTGAGTTGGTATAAGTGACCCGAATGAAAAGGGTTATATTCGCAAATTACGGCGCAAATTTTCATTTTTTTCTCCTAACTTCGGACAATCGATTTACTTTTATCGAAATCCGTGTTATAATTAGTTCGTTGCGGTAAATATTATACCACAAACTACGGAAATTTGTAATCGATTTCTACTTAAAAGGAGAAAAAATATGTCATTGTTGCAATCTGTAAGAGAAAAGGCAAAGCTTGCCGGAAAGACCATCGTTCTTGCCGAAGGCGAAGAAAAGAGAGTGCTTGACGCTACCAAGGAAATTCTTGCCGAAAAAGTAGCCAAGCTCATTCTTATCGGAAGACGCGAAGTTATCGCGGAAAAAGCCGAATTCGACGTCAACGAAATAACGATCGTCGATCCCACGAAGGATGATCTCGGCGAATATTCCGAGCTTTTGTACGAGCTCAGAAAAGCAAAGGGAATGGAAAAGGAGCAGGCTGAAAAGCTGGTTAAAAATCCTCTTTATCTCGGCGTAATGCTTGTTAAAACCGGAAAAGCCGACGGCATGGTTGCGGGTTCGGTCAATTCCACCGGCGACACGCTTCGTCCCGCGCTTCAGATAATCAAAACCGCACCCGGAATCAAAACCGTTTCCAGCTGCTTTATCATGGTTTTGCCCGAAGGTTGCAAATACGGCGAAAACGGAGTTATGGTGTTCGGCGACTGCGCAGTCAATATCGCTCCCGATGCAGAACAGCTTGCGTCTATCGCAATCGCTTCGGCGGATACCGCTAAAAAGATTGCGGGCATCGATCCGAAGGTTGCAATGCTTTCGTTCTCCACCAAGGGCAGCGCAAAGCACGAAAACGTCGATAAAGTCGTCGAGGCTACCCGCCTTGTTCACGAACAGGCGCCCGATCTTAAATGCGACGGCGAGCTGCAACTCGACGCAGCTCTGGTTGAATCCGTAGCCGCTCTCAAAGCGCCCGGCAGCACCATTGCGGGACACGCAAACGTCTTGATATTCCCCGATTTACAGGCGGGCAACATCGGCTACAAACTGGTTCAGCGTCTTGCCGGAGCAGAAGCCGTAGGTCCCATCTGCCAGGGCTTCAACAAACCCGTCAACGATCTGTCGCGCGGATGCTCTGCCGAAGATATCGTAAACGTCGTTGCAATGACCGCTTTGCAGGCGTAATCGAAGTAAATAATTCCCCGATAAGGAGTACGAAATAATGAAAATATTGGTTGTAAACGCCGGAAGCTCTTCGCTTAAATATCAGCTTATCGAAATGGACAACGAAAGCGTTCTTGCAAAAGGCGTGTGTGAAAGAATCGGTCAGGAAAATGCCGTTCTCGTTCACAAGGGAAGCAAAGAAGTCCGCATCGAAAAGCCGATGCCCACGCACAAAGAAGCAATGCAGCTTGTTCTGGAAGCGCTCGTGGACAAGGATTACGGCGTTATCGGAAGTATGGAGGAAATTGCCGCAGTCGGACACAGAGTGCTGCACAGCGGCGAAGACTTCAAGGAAAGCGTTCTCATAAAGGACGACGAAGTTCTGAAAAAAATCGAAGGAAATATCGAGCTCGGACCGCTGCACATGCCTGCAAACGTAATGGGCATAAAGGCGTGCAAGGAAGTAATGCCCTGGGCGCCGCAGGTTGCCGTTTTCGACACGACTTTCCATTCGACTATGCCCGACTACGCTTATATGTACGCAATCCGCTACGAGGATTACAAGAAGTATAAGATAAGAAAATACGGTTTCCACGGAACCAGTCACCTGTATATCACCGGCGAAGCGAGAAAGATTATGGGCGCCGACAAATGCCGTCGTCTCGTCGTTTGCCATCTCGGCAACGGAGCAAGTGTAAGCGCGGTTAAGGACGGCAAGTGCATCGACACATCCATGGGACTCACGCCTCTCGAAGGTCTCGTCATGGGAACGCGTTCGGGCGACCTCGATCCCGCCGTTCTGGAATTCATGATGGACAAATCCGGAATGAATATCCACGAAATGCTCAATTACCTCAATAAAAAGAGCGGCGTTGACGGAATAAGCGGCGTAGGTTCGGATTTTCGCGATCTCGTAAAGGCTTATGACGAAGGAAACGACAGGGCTCGTCTTGCCATCGATATGTTCTCTTACAGAGTAAAGAAATATATCGGCGCATATGCCGCAGCTCTCAACGGATTGGATTGCATCGTCTTTACCGGCGGTATCGGCGAACACACCGAAATAGTACGCGAAAAGATCATGAAAGACATGGAATATCTCGGCGTCGATTTCGATTTTGAAAAGAACAATCACGTCGGTCGCGGCGACGTAACCGAACTCAGCAAGCCCGATTCCAAGGTTAAAGTGTACATTATCCCCACCAACGAAGAATTGGTTATCGCAAGAGAGACGCTTCGCCTTAAATAAGCGTGAAGGTGTTGAAAACAATTAAAGATTTGTTTTTCCCGTCGGGGATAAAGTGTATTTTCTGCGACGGCGAAATTAAAAAGGAGAACAGGTATTGCGTTTGCGGTAACTGTTCTCCTGCGTTTAACGTGCAGTACTGTCTTGCCTGCGGAAAAGCCATTGCAAATCAGGCGATTTATTGCGACGATTGCATGAGCGGAAAACGTTATGCGTTTACGCAGGCTCGCGCGCCTTTCGTGTACGACGGACAGGTGAGAGGCGTCGTCAAAAGACTGAAATACGGAGGCGGAAAATTTCTTGCTCCGTACATGGCAGAATATATGGCGGATTCGTTTTTCACTGCCGGTTGGAATGCGGACGTCATGACGTTCGTTCCGATGAACGCTAAAAGGAAGAAGTCGAGAGGTTACAATCAGGCGGAACTATTGGCAAAGCGCGTGGCGGAAATAATCGGAGTGCCGTGTGAAGAACTTTTGAAACACGAAAGCGAAACCAAAAATCTTGCCGGAATGACGAGAGCGGAGCGTGCCGAAGCTATTAAAGGCGCGGTGCAACTGTCGGACGACGCGCGTTCCGTTTTGCCGGAGGGTAAAACCATTCTTCTGATAGACGACGTAATGACTACTTCGGCAACTGCCGACGAATGCAGCAAGGCGCTTTTAAAGCTTAAACCGAAGGCAATATACGTTCTTACGTTTGCAACTTCGAGAGTAAAACCGCTTTTGTACTGATTTTTAACGCGTTTTCGGCTAAAATGTGTAAAAACAAACGAAAATCGCGCTGAAAACGTTTGACATTGCGCGATAAAAGTGTTATAATATCACGCGTTGGAAGTAGATTTGAAATCTCACCGCACGGCTTTGCTTAGTACGGTAACGCAAAATCATCGATTTTTCGTGTTTGAGAGGCAAATCTATGCCCCTCAAATTTTTTATGGAGGATTCCTCTTATCATTAGGGAAGTTGAAATAAACGAAAAGATCCGCGACGCGGAAATTCGTGTTATCGACGAAAACGGCGTGCAACTCGGTATCATGAGTGCAAACGAGGCAAACAGAATAGCCGACGAGCGTAATCTCGATCTTGTAAAGATCAGCGCGGCTACCAATCCGCCCGTATGCAAAATCATGGACTACGGTAAATTCAGATTCGACGCGGCAAAGAAAGAAAAGGACGCGAAAAAGAATCAGAAGGTCACCGCGCTTAAAGAAATCTGGCTTTCGATGACCATTGACTCGCACGATCTCGAAACCAAAGCAAAGCAGTGTCGCAAGTTTCTTCTCGGCGGAGATAAAGTAAAGGTATCCATCAGAATGAGAGGTCGTCAGCAGGCGCATTCGGAAATCGGCGTAAAAGTCATGAACGATTTTTACGATTTCATCCAGGACTGCTGCGTATTCGACAAAAAGCCGATGCTCGAAGGACGTAACATCCTTATGATATTGGCTCCCAAAAAATAAAATAATATCACGGAGGACATAATACTATGCCAAAAATGAAAAGTCACAGCGGCGCAAAGAAGCGTTTCCGCGTAACTAAGAACGGTCACGTTAAGTTCGCTCACTCGAACAAGAACCACATTCTTACCAAGAAGGACAGCAAGCGTAAAATGGGCTTGCGCCAGGGCGAATTGCTCGCTTCCAACAAGCAGGCAAATACCATTAAGGTAATGATTCAGAAGTAAGGAGATAACAGATTATGAGAATTAAAAGAGCAGTAAACGCAGTT
>CAKQJJ010000016.1 GCA_934247335.1 uncultured Clostridia bacterium
GTTTTAAGACTTTGCTCGAAGCCTGCGCCCAGTTCGCAGGCGCAGGCAAAACACGCGATAAAACGCGCTTGCTCCCGCTTTCCGAGAATAAGAGTTTCGGCTTTATAAATGCCGCCCATGTATCCGAGCGCGAACATTCTGCTGCCGCCGAACACGATAACCGACTGAGCGCCCTTTTTTTGAAGGTACGCCATGGCTTTGATTATTTCGGCTTCGGCAAGCGTCTTTTTGCCGAAGTACGCGCAAAGCGTTTTTTCGTCCGCGAACAGATAGTACGGGCTGTATTTAAGCACTTCGGACATGTTATTTTCGTCGGCGCGAAAAAGAACGCGAGCCTGAAGCGACGCCACCGCCGAGAAAACGTGTTTTACCGTGTCTTGTCCGACGACGCCGGAAAGCTTTTCGGGAAACAATAGCAAGCTGTTTTTCGGCAATTTTCCAAGGTCGCGAGCAAGCGGAGAAACCTCTTCGTCGTTTATTTCAAAATTCGTAAGGTTGCCTGTAAAAAGCGTGGTTTTCCCGCAATCCACTTCTATTTGCAAGGTGTTTTCGCCTTGTTTTTCGTAGAATTTACAGTTTTTATCTTTCAACGCGCGTTTTATTTTGTCGCCGGTGATACCTCCGACGAACTCGAAACGCATAGTCTGCTCGTTTGCACTTTCTATAAGATCGCAAATTTCGTTGGTTACGCCTCCGGCACTCGTTCCGCTCCAATTTACACGGTTATCGCCGCCGAAAGCAGCCTTGTCCGCCTTTGCAGACAAAATGAGTTCGGGCGAAAAAGAAACGCCGTAAATCATAAGTGTACGCCTCCTTCATTTCTATGTCTATATAATAGCATTTTTTGAAGAATTTGTCACGGAATTTCAGCTATTCTTTATTAAATTAGTTTATTTACTTTTTCGGTCGACAAAATTCGCACAAACAGCCGAGAGCAAAGCGATTTTTCGCTTCGCCGACGCAAAAACTCGTTTCGCGAAATTTTCGTTTGACAAAACTCGCGTAACAGGATATAATAGTTAGGTAATTAACTTTTTACGGAGATACACACTATGCTTAAACGATTTATGGCGTACTACAAACCGCACAAGCTGCTGTTCTTTTTCGATATGCTGGCGTCGCTTGCCGTTGCCGCCATTGCGATAACGTACCCGATGATAACGCGCACCATGCTTAACACGTACATACCGGACAACAACATCCGCATGGTGGTTATTTGCGGCGGAGCGCTTTTGTGCGTGTACCTCCTTCGCATGGGGCTTAACTATTTTATTCAGTATTACGGACACGTAATGGGCGTAAAAATGCAGGCTCAGATGCGAAGCGACATGTTCAATCATCTTGAAAAGCTGCCATATTCCTTTTTCGACAATCACGAAACGGGAAAAATAATGTCGCGAATGACAAACGAACTTATGGACATAAGCGAGCTTGCTCATAACGGCCCAGAAAATATGCTTATTTCTACCATTTCGATCGTGGCGTCGTTTATTTATCTTTGCACGATAAACTGGTGGCTGACGCTTATAGTTTTCGCGTGCGTGCCTTTTCTCGTGCTGATAACCATGATTTTGCGCAAAAAAATGCGTTCGGCGTTTATGCGTTCAAGACAGTCGATTGGCGAAATAAACGCGGCGCTCGAAAGCAGCATTACCGGCATACGCGTTACAAAAGCGTTCAACAACAGCGAAATAGAGTCGCAGAAGTTTGAAGAAGGCAATAAAAAATTCGTACACGCGCGCACCGACGCATACAAGGCAATGGGACAGTTCCATTCGGGAACGTCGTTTATCAACGATATTTTCAACGTAGTGGTGCTTATTGCCGGCGGCTTCTTCCTTTCCAAGGGCTTTATTCAGGTGGGCGACTACACGGCGTTTACCATTTCGGTGGGGCTGTTCATAGGTCCGGTAATGACTCTTATCGGATTTATGGAGCAGTATCAGAACGGCGTTACCGGCTTTCAGCGCTTTCTTGAAATAATGGACGCCGAGCCGGAAAAAGACGATTCCCAGGCAGAAGAGATGAAAGTTGCCGAAGGACACATAGAATTCAAAAACGTAAACTACTCGTACAACGAGGGCGAAGAAGTGCTTAAAAACGTGTCGCTCGACATCAAAAAAGGCGAAAAGTTTGCGCTCGTAGGGCCTTCCGGCGGCGGAAAAACCACCATTTGCCATCTTATACCGCATTTCTACGACGTAAAAGACGGGCAGATTTTAATAGACGGCAAGGACATAAACAAAATAACCCGCTCGTCGCTGCGCGCCAATATCGGAATAGTTCAGCAGGACGTTTATCTGTTTAACGCAAGTATCCGCGACAATATTCTGTACGGAAGACCGGGCGCAACCGAAGAAGAAGTTATCGAGGCGGCAAAGCGGGCTAATATCCACGACTACGTAATGAGCATGCCGGAAGGTTACGACACGGTTATCGGCGAGCGCGGAGTTAAGCTTTCGGGCGGACAAAAACAAAGGCTTTCGATTGCCAGAGTATTTTTGAAAGACCCCGCAATTCTCATTCTCGACGAGGCTACCAGCGCGCTGGACAACACCACCGAAATTCTCATTCAGAACGCGCTTGACGAGCTGTGCAAGGGCAGAACCACGATAGTCGTGGCGCACCGCCTCTCCACCGTCAAAAACGCAGACGAAATTGCCGTGGTTTCGGGCGGCAAGATAATCGAGCAAGGCACGCACGAGGATCTTATCGCGTCCGACGGAGTGTACGCGGAGCTGTACAAACTGCAATTCCGCAACGGCGAAAACGTGAACGCGACCATAGATTTCTGATTTTTCCCGATACTTTATTCAAAATTTACGTTACGATTTCAATGCGCGGCATTAAGCTTTGGCTTTTCGTCGTGCATTTTTATTTGCGGGACCTTTTTTCTTATTTACAGTACCGTTCTTCCTTCTATTTACGCAGGAGCGGATAAGTTTGTAAACGTCGCCGGCGGGAATCATGGCAAACGACAACGCACCTGCGATTATCCAACCGTACGTTCCGGGATTAACCAGTCCGAACGCTTCCTGCAAAACGGGAACGCAACATAATAGAACGGTTAGCGCCGCCGCGACGGCAACCGTAATCAGCATCGTGGGATTGCCGAAAACCGAGACGAGCGCCGGTTTTTCGCTGCGCACGTTGAGCGCGTGCATAAGTTCGGCAAGCGACATGGTTAAAAATGCAAGCGTTACTGCAAGCGCATTGTCGCCGTAGTACATTCCTGCGGCAAACGCGGCAATCGTAAGCGCGGTCTGAATTATGCCGAACGTGATTATTTCGGTTATCGTATGCCTGTTCCACAGGCTTTTTACGGCGTTTTCGGGCGGTTTGTTCATCACGTCGTCATCCGCTTTTTCCACTCCGAGCGCAAGCACCGGGAAGCTGTCGGTGATGAGATTTATCCACAACAGCTGCGTGGGGCGCAAAAATTCGTAACGGAAAAACATAAGCGCGGCGACGAACACGGTGAGGACTTCCGCAGCGTTGGTGGCGAGAAAGAAACATATCGTCTTTTTGATATTGGAAAATATTCGTCTGCCTTCGCGCACCGCTCCCACTATCGTGGAAAAATCGTCGTCGGCAATGACCATATCCGCCGCGTTTTTGGTTACTTCGGTGCCGCTTATTCCCATTGCGACGCCTATATCGGCCTTTTTAAGTCCGGGCGCGTCGTTTATTCCGTCGCCGGTCATGGCAACCACTTCGCCGTTTTTTTGCAGAGCTTCCACTATTGCGCGTTTATCCGCAGGCGAAACGCGGGCAAAAACGCCGATTTTTTTCACCGCTTCAAGCTTTTCGTTTTCGCTCATCGCGGCAAAACTTTCTCCGCTTAAAGCCTCGCCTTCTATTCCCAGCCTCAAAGCAATCGCCCGCGCTGTCACGAGATGATCACCCGTGATCATAACGGCGCGTATGCCAGCCTTTTTGCACTCGGCAACCGCTTCCGCAGCTCCTTTCTTCGGCGGATCGAAAAAGCCAGCTACGCAAATAAAAATCATGTCGCTTTGCTTTATTTCTCCGTCGCACGCATTGAACGCGAAGGCAAGAACGCGAAGAGCGCGCCCGCCCATTTTTTCGCACGTTTTAAGCAGCTCGGCTTTCTTTTTAAAGTCGAGCGGAAGCACTCTGCCGTTTTCGATATATCGGTTACAACGGGCTATTATTACGTCGAATCCGCCTTTATGGAATGCTTTGTTGCCTTTTTTAACGCTCATCATGCGCTTTTCGGAAGAGAAAGGAATTATTTTGTCCTTGCTTTTCGTCCAATCCACGGCGTTATCGTGCAGGTAATTTATAATAGCCTTTTCGGTGGAATCACCCGAAATATCGGGGTAATCGCCCATAACGGCGTGGCACAGCGACGCGCACTCGTAAAACGCCGCTTTATCCGACTGCGCAGCGGATTTTTCGTCGCCGTACGAAAACGCGATTTGTTCCAGCCGCATGCGGTTTTCGGTGAGCGTTCCCGTTTTATCCGAGCATATACAGCTGCAACTTCCCAACGTTTCCACGGCGTGAAGCTTGCGTATGACGACGCGCGCTTTGCTCATTTTCTGCACGCCCATAGCCATGATTATGGTGACTACCGCCGGCATTCCTTCGGGGATAGCCGCGACGGCGATGGCGACGGCGGACATAAACGACGACAAGAGCGTGCTTCTGCCGGCAATCAGCGAGCAGACGAAAACCACGACTGCAACGCTTATTACCGAAATCGAAATGACGCGCCCGAGCACGTCCAGGCTTTTTTCGAGCGGGCTTTTGGGCGGTTTTTCGCGGCTTATCGAGCGCGCGATCGCGCCTATTTCGGTGTTTTCGCCCACTTCCACGACCACGCCCTTACCTCTGCCCGAACAAACGGGCGACGACGAATACGCCATGTTTTTCCTGTCGCCGAGCGGCAGCGTTCCGCGAAGAGTAAACGAAGTTTTTCGCGCCGCTTCGCTCTCGCCGGTAAGCGAGCTTTCGTCGGTAGCCAGTTCGTCGGAATAAATTATACGGCAATCGGCAGGCACCACGTCGCCCGCTTTCAGTTCTATAACGTCGCCCGGAGTCAGCAGCCGCGAAGGCAGAACGGTAAGCTTTCCGTCGCGATAAACCCTTGCTTCCCCTTCCGACATTTTTTTAAGCTTTTCGATGGCTTTGTCGGCGCGATACTGCTGAATAAATCCGACTACCGCGTTGAGGAAAATTATGAATATTATTATGAAAGTATCCACAAGGTCGCTGCCGTCGCGCGTAATCGCCGCGATAACGCCGGATACTGCCGCCGCGCCTATCAGAAGCAAGGTCATAAGATCGGTAAACTGCATCAGAAGCAGCATTATCCACGACGTCTTTTTTTCGGTTTTAAGGCTGTTTTCGCCGTAGCGAACCAGTCTTTTTTCCGCTTCTTCGCCCGACAGTCCGCGCGAGGAAGTTTCAAGTTCGTCGAAAACGCCGCCCGGATCGAGATTATACCAATTTTTCATTCACGCACCTCTTTACGGCTATATTTATTCCGGGAAGCGAGCGTTTATACTTTGATTCCGGGCGAAAAAAATGTCTGTTTTTGCGCGCCCGCTCATACGCGCGGATTTGCGCGTTATAATTATCAAAAACGCGTAAAATACGTTTTAACTGTAAAATTACGGAGGCTTTATAATGGAAAACAGAACTCGTTCCGCGAAAAAAACGCTTTTGGTGTGTCTGACCACGGCGGTAGTGGTAACCTTTGCCGCGGTTGCGGTTAAAGCGCTCGTGCCGGTGTTTGCGAAAGACGGAAAAAATCCGTCCTCTTCGGTTACGACTCCGCCGGACGACGGAAACGGCTCGGGCGGCAGCGAAATTTCGCTTGATCCGAATTTGTCGAGCGAGGTTTTTTTCGCAAACGGGCATGCGATTTTCGCCGGGAATTACACCGGCGGAATTTTCGTCGTTTATAACGACGGAGAAAGCGGTTTTGCTCTTAAAACCGATAAACGGGCAAACTCGGTTAAGCAGGTGCGACTGGACGGCAAGGCGACCGCCGCGTGCGTTTCGGGCGACAGGCTGTACGCGGTGACGGTAAACGGAAATTCTTCGCGCGTTACGGCAGTGGACTTCGACGGCGGAAACGACGGAGTTTCGCGCTCGTACGACAATCAGAAGCCTTTGTGCGCATTCGGATTCGACGACGGCGCCGCGGTGTTTTTCTCGTCCGAAGGCGACGCGGGCAAACGCCTTATTTTCCGCTTTTACGCGGGCGGCGAAGAAAAAGTCGAGAGGTATGCGATAACGCAATACGACCTCTCTCCCGTCGATCTATATCGGATCGGCGATAATTTCAAGCTGTTTTTCTCATATTCGTCCGAGTTTTCGGCAGGCGGGGGCTACGCCGACTTTTCGCTTTCCACTATAACCGCAAAGCTGTCGCTCATCGAACGCAATCACGGCTATACTCTTTTTTCCGTCGTTCCGAGAGAGAACAGCTACGCGCTTTTGTGCGGCGACGAAGACGGCACTTTTATCATGCAACTGGACGAAAATCTGATGCGGAGCAAAAAATTCGACCTCAGCGCCGATAAAGCGACCGGCGGCAAAATGAGTTACGACGGCAAAAACTACTATTCGCTTTTATTGTTTGAAAAGGGCGGCGTTGCGCTGAAAATGAGCAGCGATTTTACCGCAAGCGAGCGGATAAGCCGCTACGACGAAATGACCGCGATTGCCGGCGAAATGAACACGGGCGGCAGACTGGTGCATCTTCTTGCGGGCAAAAACGCGTTTTTCCTTACTTCCACCGAAGGGCTTTTCAGCAAAAAGGTAAACTATCCGGACTACGAGCCGGTATCTCTCGTAAAAGTAAGCGGCGGATGCGCGGCGCTTTGCAACAAGCTTTCGGACGACGGAAAAAGCAAAGTTTACGCGTGCGTTTTCAATTAAATTTGCCTATTGCTTGACAAAGCGGAATTTATGCGGTATACTTTCAGGTGGGTTTAGGATTTTATCCTGCCCGAACGACACAAAACGATAAATTTTTCAAGGAGAAATATTATGTCGGTAACAGCATTAGTAGGCGCTCAGTGGGGCGACGAAGGAAAAGGCAAAACCATCGATATACTCGCTTCGCAGGCGGATATGGTCGTACGCGCTCAGGGCGGAAGCAACGCGGGTCACACCGTAGTTGCGGACGGAATCACGCACAAACTGCGTCTTATTCCCAGCGGCATTCTTTACCCGAATACCGTTTGCGTAGTGGGAAACGGAACGGTTATCGCTCCTCCCGTCATTCTCAAAGAAATGGCTCAGCTTAAAGAAAACGGCGTAAGTCTTAAAAATCTGAAGATAGACGCGCGCGCTCACGTCATTCTCCCCTACCATATCGCTATCGACACGTTAAGCGAAAAAATGCGCGGCGCAGGCGACATCGGAACCACCAAAAACGGTATCGGACCGTGCTATATGGATAAAGCCGAAAGATGCGGCATACGTATCATCGACCTTATCACGCCCGAAGTTTTCAAGGAAAAGCTTTTCAAAAACGTAGAAAACAAAAACAAGCTCTTGAAGTACGTTTACGGCGGCGAAGAAATGGACGCTCAGGCAATCTACGACGAATACTGCGGATATGCCGAACAGCTTAAACCCTTCGTTACCGATACTTCGGTTCTCATCTACGACGCGATCAAGGCAGGCAAAAACGTTCTGTTCGAGGGCGCGCAGGGCACGCTTCTGGACATCGACGTGGGAACCTATCCTTTCGTTACCAGCTCGCACCCCACCGCAGGCGGATTCTGCGAAGGCTCGGGCGTGGGTCCCACTCTTATCGACAACTGCCTCGGCGTTGCCAAATCGTACATTACCCGCGTGGGCAAAGGTCCCTTCCCCACCGAGCTTAACGACGAAGTGGGCGACAGAATACGTAACGTGGGCGGCGAATTCGGCACGGTTACCGGTAGACCCAGAAGAACCGGCTGGTTTGACGCGGTTATCATAAGATACGCAGTGCGCGTAAACGGACTTACTTCGCTTGCGATTAATAAGCTTGACACTCTGTCCGGCATCGAAACGCTTAAAATCTGCGTTGCGTACAAGAAGAACGGCGAAATTCTTAAAGACTTTCCCGTGGACATTTCTCTTCTGGAAGGATGCGAACCCGTATACGAAGAACTGCCCGGCTGGACCGAAAATTTAAGCAAGTGCCACTCCTTCGACGAACTGCCCGAAAACGCGAAGAATTACATCAGATTCATCGAAAAACAGGCTGATTGCCACGTTTCCATGGTGGGCGTAGGACCCGACAGAACGCAAAATCTCATGAGATAAATTCAGCAAAAAATCAAAGTTGCCGGAAATCGGCATTCAAAAAAATCGCTGCGACGAAAAAGTTGCGGCGGTTTTCTTTTTTATAAACGCGGTGCATTCCGAAAAAGCCGATAAAGCCCGTTTTTCGTTTACGCCTTTCCCTTTGCCTCGCGGCATATTGCGATAGCGTACGGCATAACTATTTACGAAAGAGGTGCAATATGAAAAAATCGCTTATGACGAGTTTTATGATAATCACGGTGTTCAACGCGCTTGACAGAACGCTCGGATTTTTCTTCCGGATATATCTCTCGCGGGAAATGGGCGCGGAAAATATGGGCGTTTACCAGGTGGCGTCGTCGGTATTTTTAGCTCTGCTTACTTTTATAACGAGCGGCGTTCCGCTGGTCGTGAGCAAGCGCGTGGCAAAGGCGACGAGGTGCGGCGACGAAAAAAAAGCTTCGGCGGTGACGAACGCGGCGCTTTTTATCGGCGTGATAACCGGCTGCGTTTTAACCGCGCTGACGCTATCGTTTTACCCGGTTCTTCGCACGATTATGGGTGCCGAAGCGGCGTTTTCGCTTATTCTGCTTTCGCCCGCGCTTATTTTTTCGGCGGTGTACAGCGCTTTTCGCGGCAATCTGTGGGGAAAGCAGAAGTTTTTCGTCGTGGCGATTGTCGAAGTAATCGAGCAGGTTGCAAGAATAATTTCGTGCGTAATAATGTTTGCGTGCGGTGCCGACAAACTGTTTGCGGCTTCGCTGTCGCTTACCGTCGGCTGCCTTATAAGTGCGGCGCCATGCACGGCGTTCTTCTTTTTGGGAAAAGGCAAATTATCTTCTCCGAAAGGCGAAATAAAGCCGCTTCTCGCGTCCGAGCTTCCGATAACTTTGTCCAGGGCGGCGGCAACGCTTGCCTCTTCCGTTCTCGCCGTTGCGGCGCCGCTTTTGTTTATGCTCAGCGGATACGGAAAAAGCACGGCGTACGAAATGTTCGGAGCGGCGTCGGGAATGGCGCTTCCGCTGTTGTTCGTGCCGCTTACGGTAACCGGGTCGCTGGCGTTCGTTCTGGTGCCGTCGGTTGGAGCAAGCGCCGACTGCGGCAAATACGAAAGCGTGAACAGGCAGATCGTGTCCGCCGTCAACCTTTCCACCATTATCGCATGTTTGTTTATTCCGCTTTTTGCGGCGTGCGGCGAGAAAATAGGTGTGATCGTGTACGACAATCAAATAAGCGGAATATTTTTGTCGAAAGCGGCGTGGATTCTACTTCCGCTGTCGCTCGAAGCGATAACCTCTTCTCTCATGAATTCGCTCGACCTCGAAATGCGAAGTTTTCTCAATTCGATGATAGGATACCTGGTTCAGGCGGTGATTTACGCGATATTCTGCAAAAGCTTTACGCTTGATATTTTTGCGCTCGGAATAGGCGCGTCACTGATCGTATCGACGGCGCTGCACGTGTATTACACGGCAAAAAAGACCTCGCTTGGCGTGCTCAGGCTGAAAAACGCGCTGCTCGGCGCGCTTATCGTGTTCCCGGTTACCACGCTGTGCCGCTCGCTTTTGTCGCTGTTCTCGTTTATGCCCGACCTCTTAGCAGTCGTTCTGGCAGGCGGAATTTCGATGATTGCGTACGGAGCGTTGTCGCTGACCTTCGGCGGAGTGGAAGCCTATCCTTTTCTTAAAAGGCGGAAAACTTCAAAAAGGGCGAAAGTATAATATTTTCGCACGGAAAAACGGTTGCTATTTGCCGTAAATAAGTGTATAATACTACCAAATTCATATTCAGGAGGAGCCCGACATTGACTTCATCAAATCGTCAACAGGAAATTGCAACTCCCTATCGCAGAAAAAGCCCGACCCGCGTCGTGGTTTACGTTGCGACTATGGTAGCCGTTTCCATCGTACTCAAACTTATCTCAAACAAACTTTCGGTAGCACTGCCTCAGTCGCTTAAAATCAGCCTTACGTATTTGGGCTGGTACGTTTCCGCCGCAGTTTTAGGTCCGTGGCTGGGATGCGCGGTTGCGTGTATTTCCGACCTTACCGGTCAGTGGCTTTTGCCCACCGGCGGCGCACCCAACCCCATTCTTATTGCGGGCAACGGACTGAGCGCGCTGATTTTCGGCTTGATTTTCCGTTATCTGCGCTTCCGCAAACTGCCGACGTACGCAGACTTTCTTTTGCGTGCGATTATAGGCGCTGCTGTCGCGGCAATAGTTTGCACTCTGGGCGTAAACACGTTTGGACTGTGGCTGTACTACTATTCTTCTACCAACTATTTCGCGTTTACGGCAAGCAGATTTATTCAGCTTACTTCGGTGGCGGCAAACGTCGTTTTGTTTGCGGCTCTGCTTCCGCTTCTTATGAAGATCGACCTACTGGGCGACGCGGAAAAAAACCGGGTTATGCCCGATAGCGAAATTGAATTGAAAGACGAACAACAACAGAAATAATAAATTCATCTGAAACGAAATTCCGTCGGGCTGCACCGGCGGAGTTTTTTGTTTTGCTATATTTTGTTCTGCTATATTAATCATTTATACTTGCGAATTTACGTTAACAAAAAAGCGCTTACTCCTCTTTTAAGAGTAAACGCTTTTCGTTTCTATTCTATCCAAGTCAAAGCGGCTATTCTATCCGAGCCGAAGCGATTTCCTTTTCGGTTTCGGGATTTATTTTCAGCAGCTTGCTTATCGAAAGCTCGTACGCCGTGCGCTCTTCCGTCGTATTGTCGGGCAAACGTTTATTATAGATTCGGCTTTGCACCCTGCCGAACACCTGCAAATTGCTTCCGACTTGCAGATTTTTGGCAAACATGGCGTTTCTGCCCCAGGCAATGCACGGAATGTAGTCCGATTTGTTGTACCCGCGGTTGACGGCAAGCAGCACGTCGCATATCTTGCGGTCGAACGGAGTGGTGCGGTATATCGGAGGCTTGCACACGTAGCCGTTGATTTCTATGTAATTGGGCGTTTCTTCAAGCGTTTCGGGGGCGACGAATTCGCGGACAAAAACGGTTAACATAAGCCGACTTTTTTCGTCGGTCATTTTGTTGTAGCTTCGGAACTGCCCCACTATTCCCAGTTTCGTGCCTAGTTCGACCGTCATTCCCTCTAATAGGCGTTCGCGTACCGTGACGGGCAACACGTCCGCCTGCCCGCTGAGGCGCTCGACTTTAAGCTTAAAGTCGTAAAAAGCTTCGTCGTACAGTTCGTGGCTGAAACGCGGCGCATCCTCCGCTTCGCCCATAAGGTACACTTTGTTGTTCTTCGCTTGCAATTCGTTCATAATTTACTCCTTTGGTTTATTGGATATTTGTTTGCCGGTGTGATCGATTTCGTAGTTGTCCGGGTAAATAAGTTCGCTTATCCGAACGGGCTTTAAGTTTTTGTTTTTAAGCCCTTCGAGGATGAGCGGCAACGCTTCCGCGGTGTGCTTTCCGTCGTTGTGCATGAGAACTATGCTGCCGGGTTTTACTCCTTTTAAAACGCGCGCGGCGATTTCGGATGCGGACAGGTTTGTCCAGTCGAGCGAATCGACGTCCCACTGAATGACCTTTGAGCCGAGCTTTTCCGCCGTTTCGATAACGGCGTCGCTGTACTCTCCGAACGGGGCTCGGAACAGTTTCGGCTTAACGCCCGTGACCTCTTCGATTGCGGACATGTTAAGCGAAATTTCGCGTTCTATCTCGCTGCGGGAAAGTTTTTTCATGTGCGGGTGCGTTGCCGAGTGCATGCCTATTTCCACTCTTCCGCTCTTATGCAGTTTTTCGAGAAGCTCGGGGTATTTGTCCACCCAGAGATTTACGACGAAATAATTTGCGACGACGTCGTATTTTTCCAACACGGACAGAATTTTTTCCGTACTGTCGCAACCCCAGCTTGCGTCGAACGACAACGACACGACGTTATCGCTTCTGTCAACGCAATATATCGGCAGTTTCCGGTTTGTTCTGCCCGCATAGACTTCGCTTGCTCCGCTTTTTACGACGAGCGGAATAAGCACCGCGACGAGAACCAGCGCGCACAACGCTTTCAATACGTTTCTTACTTTCACGACCGCAAACATTTTCTACACTCCGAGTATATAATATTTCGTTTGTCGAACAAGCGGAGATTTTCGCGCTATTTGTCGAATTTGCGCGAAAGGCTTTTTATCCGCTTTTCTCTGTAATAAAACTATTCGCTTTTTGGCGTATTTATGCCTTTTTGGCGGCAAAAACCTTTAAAACAAAAAAGTACTATGTCACGCATAGTACTTAAATTTTGCAATTTTATTTGATTTTGGCGGACAAACGCCGCAATTTTACGCTTTTTGTTTTTGCTCGCACAGTACGCAATGTTGTTCGTTGCAGTCGTAGCGAAGCGGCACGCCGTAAAATTTTTCGTACGTATTACGCCATACTGCCGCGTTTTCGTCCATCATAAACGAAATGTTCTGCGCCACCGACTTGTTCTTATCGGGATAAATCGGCTTTCCTATATGAATGGTGTACTCCTGCACCTTAAAGCCGTTTTCGTCGATTTTATCGGTGTCGCGCATGGTTATAAAGCACGGAACGACGGGCACTCCGTTGGTGGCAGCCATGGAAAAAGCGCCTTTTTTAAGAGGCTTGGGTTTACGGTAATTCCACCACATACTCTGCTCGGCGTACACTAAAACGAAGCCGTTGTTTTTGAGAATTTCGGATACGGCGCAGGTAAACATTTTCATGTGTTTCATGTCCGAACCGAGCGGCAACGTGTAGCAGTTGCGCATCAGGTACCCGTAAAATCCGCCGAAACTGGTGTAGTTTCCCTCGCGGATAACACGGTAAAACTTATGTTTTTTGGTGTCGGCTTGTTCGTAGGCGAGCTGCATGGCGAAGCTGTCGAAAGCGTTGAAATGATTGCAAGTAAGTATCGCGCCGCCCTCCACCGAGCGCAGATTCTCGGCGCCCTCTATTTTATCTATTATAAAGTCGTCGTTTTCGATCATCCCGTGTAGAAATTTACGCGCTACGTGAAACGCGTGACGGGCTTTTATTTTAGCCAGTACGTTTTTGCGAAGATAGTCCACTTTGTCGGGAAGTGGCTTGGTGGGAGGATCCTGCTCGACGTCCACGTCGAAAACGCCGCTTTTTTCCAGTTCCTCTATTTTTCCGAGCACGGCTACGCGACCGGCGTCCTGCTTTTTCCGGAGCTGTTTGAGGTAGTTGTCGTCGCGGGCTATTTCTTTTTCGGCAAGCAGAACGAGATTTTTTCCGCAAAGGTCGTCGCGCTCGCGTTCGGCGTCCGAATAATTTTCGGCTTGCTTTTTCAACGCGTCGAAATACGCAGTCTTTTCGGCGTATTTCCAGAAATGATCGGCAAATTCGCAGTCTTTGTAGTGCCACGGCTTGGAAGTCATTATGTAGTGAAAAATCGCGACTTCATGCTCCTCGCAGGGAATTCCGTCGTAGATTTCGGCGTTCCATTTGCCCGGCAGAAGTTTTACTCTGTCCTTAAAAAGCAGATTGAGATAGTCCTCGTCCTGCGTTACTACGAAATCGTACACGCCGAGCAATTCGCCGAATTTTTTGAGAATGTTGCGTTCGCGATAACGGGCGGCGTTTATAAGCAGGACTCCCGCGTTAAAATAAGCGTATCTGTCTATTCCGAGAACCTGTTCGACGTACGAGCCGAAAGTCTGATTGTGAGACATTACCCGCTCGTGCACGGCGCCGGCGTACATACCGTCGATATCGGTATCGAAAAGCTCGGAAATATCCTTTTCCACCACCGTGTCGCTGTCGATATAAATAACCTTGTCGTACTCGGGGAACATATCGGCGATAAACAGGCGGTAGTACGTGGTTTTGGAGTAATAATCGCGGATGGGCAAGTCGCTCGTAAGTTTTTTAAGGTAGGGCGTAACGTCGTCGAAGGTAACGCCGCAATAGTCGGTTTTCATGGACAGAATTTCTTTTCTGTTTTCGTCGGATACGGCGGTAACGAGAAAATGAACGTCGTAACGACGCGTTTTATCGCAATTATCGAGAAGAGAACGAAGCGACACTGCCGCGAACGCAATGAAATTATCGTCGCAGGCATAAAAAACGGGAATCGCTCCGTTTTTACGATTGGTCGATTGATTTTTTTCGATTGTTTTCATTTTGTTTCCTCAAACAATTTTTTGTAGTAGTCGTACTTTTGATAGATATCGTCAAAGCACGTGTAGCCGAACACTTTACGCACCTTTTCCACGTGCCACTGCTTTATGTTGTCGGTATGCGGATAAGGGAAGTAAAAAAGTCTTTTGCTGAAATGCCTGACAACAGTGTGCTTGTGCAGAAATTTCTGGTCGTTGAATTTTTGCGGCAGCATTTTCTTTTTGGTGGTGCTGCGGATGATTGCGCTCTGGTCGGCAAACGGCAGTTTTTTCTTTTTAATGAGCGCGCGGGCTTTGCGAAGCAGTCCGGTTTCTTTAACCTTATTCATGTTGAACAGCATTACTCCGCCGTTCACGTAATTGGGGTTTACCAGAAATTTACCGTAATGGTCGCGAGCCGCAGCGTATTCGACGCCGCTTACGTCCACGTCGTACAAAAGCGAAATATCGCGATTGAACATAATATCCGCGTCGAGATACAGCAGTTTGTCGGCGGGAATATTCACTTCGTCGGCAAACAGGCGCAAAAGCGTGTACGGCGAGCAATAGGCGTTTTCGTTGGGGCAAAAAGCAAATTCGCTTTCGTACAAGTTTGTAACGTCAATCTTTTCGACGTCGTTTTCCTCTCCGTAATCGCGCATTACCGAGCGCAGAAAGTCTATTCTCTCGTCGGAAATAGCCGTGTATTCGGACTTTACTCGGGTAAGATTCATCGAAAGCACGTACGCTTTTATGGGCTGAGTAAGCTGCGAGCGATGAAAAATCGACAGCAGGCAGGTGAGTATTCCGTCAAAAACTTTGTCATTGCCGGCAAATAAAAGGTTAATCATCGCGTTGCTCCTCTTTGCACTCTTCCGCTTTTTTGTAGATTATTCCGTCGTAATCGCTAAGCTTGCTGCGGTCGCACATAGCCTCGTACACCTGATCGCGGAGTTTTTTTCTCGCGGCGGCGACAGGCAGAGTTTTATCGGGATAGAACGGACCGTCAACGTACGTGGTTATTTTGGGCGTGAACAAATGCTTGCGCTTTTTATACACATTGGTAAACGCGTACACGGGCGTGTCGTAGCGAACGGGATAGCGGAACGACGCCTCGGTAAACGGACGGATGCCGGTGTAATACGGCCAGATGTGAGCCTCGGGATAGATGCAGATTACGCGGCGCTGCTGTAAGCGTTTTTCCATTGCGGCGGTAAAATTCTTGCTTGCGTCCATTCCGTCGGGCAGCGGAAGCGCGCCTATGTACGGATTGATTTTTCCGAGGACGGGCATCGACACGTTTGCCGCGTGGACGACGACGTACACTTTTTTGGGGCTGCACACCATAGTGGGAATAAACGGATCGGCGGCGGCGCTCGTGTGATTGGCGTAAATGAAATACGGTTTTTTCTGACCGCGCAACACTTTTTTGTTTTTGATACGGTGAGCGAACTTGATTTTCAGAAAAAGCCACGAGAGCGGCTGCGCCACTATTCTGTACATGAAGAAAGCGTACGCCCGCTCGAAAAAGCCGTCGCGAACGTAACGATAATTGCCGTCGATTTTTTTCGGCGTTATTACTGCGGACGAAAACTCGTCGTTGAGTTCGTCGCGATAGTATATCGTTTTTTGCTTTCTGGTCAAGCCGTAACCTCCCGGGCGATTTGCACTTTTACAGTTTAGCTTTACGGCAAAGCTTTGTCAAGATATTTTAACTACACATACCCGAGATGTAAAGTTACTATTTTACGACTGCTCTCTCACGACGCGAGAGTGAACTCTACGCACGGTAGAATACGGCAAATCTCTTCAATTTTCGGCACGAAATCAGACTTTTTCGACGTAAAATCCGGAGAGAGAAAAAATCGGCATAAAAAAACGGCAACGAGGTTTTTCGTTACCGTTCGATGTGAAAATCGATTTTCGTTTTAGTTTATTCGGATCAACGTGCGCCGGCAAAGGCGTTTTATCGTCATTCTCCGCGGCAATTCCGGGCGATTTTTATTTACGCCGAGAATTTATTTTTCTTACATAGCCCCGAAAAATTCTCGGAAGCAAGCTTTATCCGGGCAAACGAATTATTTCAATCGGCGTTTGTTTTTCATATCAAAGCGCAGAGTGCGGATTCCGTTTTTTGGGTATCGAGCCGTCAATACACTACCGACACGAACATGTATCTGTTGGGGTCTTTTTCGCACTTTTTAAAAAACTCGTCAACCTCGGAAAAGTTGCAGCGGGTGATAAACGGCGAAACGGTTATTTTATCGCCGGCGAGTGCGTTTACGGCTGCGGGAATACT
>CAKQJJ010000017.1 GCA_934247335.1 uncultured Clostridia bacterium
GATTATCTCGATGAAAGGTTCAAAGAAGCCGTAAAAAATGCGCCGTCAATCGTTTTCATCGACGAACTTGATAAATTTGTCGGAGATCCCGGGGTCGGATTTCACGAGTCGTATGATATGAGCGCGACAAGGAAAATTTTGAAAGCCATTAACGATAACGTATGCGACGACGTAATGGTCGTTGCGACTATTAACGATAAAGGTATGCTTTCTGCCGCTCTTACGCGTTCAGGAAGGTTCGATAAGACCATAAATGTTCCGCTCCCCGATCTTGAAGACCGAAAAGCGATTATCGATTTGTATTGTCGCGGCAAAGATATAGCAAAAAAGGTCGATTTGAAAGCTCTTGCGAAAATTACAGCGGGATTTAGCGGCGCGGATATAGAATGCTTGGTGAATGAAGCGGGGCTTTGTTCCGTGCTTGCCGAACGCAGGTATATAAATCAGGAAGATTTTGATGATGCAATAAATAAAATTATATTTAAAAGCAGTAAGAAATCAAAGCCGCTTGAAGAAAAAGACAAAGATATTGTCGCCGTTCACGAATCGGGACATATTGTTGCGGGATTGATTCTTAACAGTGATAACGTTGCAGGTGCTTCGATTTTACCGCAAGGTGGTTCGGGCGGACACGTTAAAATAGCGCAATGTAATCGTCGTATTCGGTCTAAAAGCGAACTTATCAACCAAATTATCGTTGCTCTTGCGGGAATGGCGGCTGAAAAAGCGTTCTTTAAGGACGAAGAATATTTAGGCTCGTCGAGTGACGTTGAGCAAGCAAGCGAAATGGTTACGGATATAGTAACGAGCGGTTGCGCTTTTGGCTTTGAATACTTATTAAAGAGCGATCGCGATCCGTTTACCGATAGCGGAATATCGGAAACACGTCTTCAGAAAGTAGAAAATAAGTGCGACGAGGTTTTGAACGATTGTATGTTAAAGGCAAACGAGTTGATTGAGAGCAATATAGATCTCGTTAAAAAATTCGTTTCCGCATTGAAACGCAATTACACTTTAACCCGCGACGATATTATGAGAATTTATAAAAGAGAGAATCGAAAAAGGAAGATTGCCTGATGAAAAATATCTTGTTTGAAAAATTGGGGAAAGGAATATTTATTTGCAAAAGCCCTGATAACAAAGATGTTTTCTTTGATGTTAAACACGAGCCGTCGATTGCAATTATAGATTCCAATCAAGAAAAATTGAAAAATACTGTCGGCGGATTTGTCAAATCTCTAACCGAAGACGGAAGCTTTGAACTTGTCGTCATAGATGATGGTTGTATGCCGACAGAAAACAATGTAATAGTGTTTGATTATACCGAATTCGATGCGGTTATTTCAAGAATCTCAAATGAAATTGAATCCCGTTATAAATTGTTCAATAATCACAAGGTCAAAAATATCAACGATTATAACAATAAAACAGGCTCGTTGCGGCATATTGTCGTAATGATCGGCTGTTTGAATGAAAAAATCGTAAACAAAATTACGAAAAACGCGTCTCTTTATGATTTGTTGTATAAAGGACGTGCCGCGGGAATATTCACTTGTGTTTATTCGACGATGCCCATAAAATTAAATCGAGAGAATTTATCTGAAAACCCATTCTGCGCAATTCCTTTTTCTGTTGATTTTATAGATTATGAGCAAACGTATGAGATGTTCCGCAATGACGAGCTTTTTAATAAGGCAATAGAAATTGCAATCTCGATTGGTATGATAAACGAATCTATATTGCAAAAAAGATTAAGGATTGGACATCATAAAGCAAATTTATATATTTCTGCAATGCAAAAACTCGGCATAATAGGTAAAGAAACATATAACTTAACAATACAGAAATAAAATTTAAGCCCGATATTTTCGTATATTTCATCGAATTTATCGGGCTTTTGCATACATATTAAGTTTTAAAAGCATTGGCAGGACGTTGACATATATTTTTGTTTGATACGGTTTTGTTTGCACCAAACCGTTGTGCGGTTTTTGAGAATTAACTTGATACGATTGGTATTTGATTATCCGTAAATAGCCATATACCTTTTTCTCATTTTGATAAAATATTCATACACCGTAGCTTGTGCGCGAGATAAAACTCTGCCTATTTCGGGATAACTTAAGCCGTTTTGGCGGCATTCCAAAGCGATACGCATATTTTCGGTCAAATTCAGGCTTGCAACGATTTTTTCGTACAAAGTATAGTCTTGTGTAACTTCTTCTTTTATTTCGTATGACGGCTCGCTTACAGGCGTTAAAGCCTCAAGACTTACCGAACGGTGATAATCTCTCGTTTTAAGATTTATCAACTTCATCATTTTACGAATACAGGCAATCTCGATTGTAATCGGCTTGCCTTTTTTGCTATAACCTATAATGTCGTTCAGATGTTTTCCATAATTTTCGCAAAGATACAATGCACCTTCTTGAACCAAATCGTAAGAATCGCTGAGCATATAGCCTAATTCATTTTTGTGTTTGATATCGGCATATAAGTCGGCATACATTTTTTGCACGCGACTTCCTTGATAGCCTATTTGGTAACGTAGTTCCATAAAGGCAATAAGTTCTGCCATTTCAAGCACGTTGTTTTGCGAGATTTCTTCTTTCATAACGCTGAAATCTAATATTTTTCTTTTCATTTCTTGGATACCTCCGATTCATTTTCGCCTTTCGGCAAAAACGGGGTAGCACAGGGAAAAGATAGAAGTTTTTCGCGTTATTGTCAGTCGCACGGAAGTCAACGAACAGCACAAAAATTGTTACGTGAATGTAAAAAGAGGTTATGCGTCAATTTGTCGCATAACCTCAAAAACGAGCAGAACTCAATATAGATTTAATTTTAACACTATAAAAGTTTTCAGCGACAATTTTTTGCCGTTGACTTGCGCTTTTCACTGTGCTACAACGCGACGACGAAAGGCGATAAATCGGAGAATCCTATAGTGTCATATAAAGAGTGTCCATAAAATGAAATAGCAACGGCAGATATCGTTTTCGCAACGAAGTAAGCGTAGCAAGATAGTCGCGGTATTCGGGCACGACGTTTATGGACGACGCTCTGCCGCGGTAAATCGAGACGTCGTAAATCAAACCGACCGTAAACGCATAGTTTAGTTCGCGTTTCCAGCCCTTTCGCTCGTCGTGAAGCAGGCGGTTGGAGATAATAACGTCGGGGAAAGTATAGCGGAATACGTACGGATAGGCGTCGGGCGAAAACCATTGTCCGAACCCGCAGCCGTGAACGAAATCTACGACGGAGGCAAGTCTGTCAACCGTCCATTCGGTTCCGAAATATTGATTTTTGCCAAGCGTTTTCGCCATGTTTTTCACGGCGCTCAGGCGGAATTCGGGCGCAAGGTCAATGCGGTTTCCGTGCTCGTGAGTATTATTGAAGCAAAAATTGTAACAGCAGCCTATCTGGTCGAAGAACGTGCCGTTCGAGCCGAGCGCAATATGCCTTTTTTCGATTTCGAGCAGTTTGTTTCGCCATTCTTCCGTACCGTAGCAGCCGGTGGCAAACGTTTTGTGTCCGTACCGAAGCAAAGTTCCGTTGTTTGAAAATTTATACGATTCCCTGTATTCGTTGAGTTCGACGTCTTTCACCGATATTTTTGAGCCTACTTGCTCGTAGTAATCGGTGTTCACGTCGATAATGTGTCCGTTGGCGTATAGTATTACTATTCCGCCGTCGTCGTTTATCGTTTTAATCGCCTTTTTCAATTCTTCTTCGCCGCCGAGAGCCGGGTCGGGCATATAGTTCGGATAGCCGTTGTCCATGCCCTCTACCCACCAGGCAAAGACGAGCAGCATATTAAGACCGGCTTTTTTGCCTTGCTCGTATATGACCGGTAAATCCTTGTACGTGTGGAAAATTTCGCCGTACTGATGTTTGAGTATGACGCGTTGCCAACCGGTTATTTGCCTGAATCCTTCTTTTCGCGTCGGAAAATTCCACGTTTCATCCACCCACGCGCGATAGAAATCGCAGCCGTCGCGCCAGTCGCCGTCAAATCCGGCAATTACGAATCCGTCGTACGTAACGTTTTCGCCGGGGTAAACGGCGGGATAGGAAGAAAGGGCGTAAATCATGTATTTTTCGTCGCTTTCGCGCGGCTCGGTTCCCACCGAAAACGAACATTGCCGCCATTTTTCGGAATGGAAGCCCAGATACAAATATTCGTTGCCTTTTTGCAGCCCCATCCACGGCATTGACATCTGCCCCGGATACATAAACATTTCCCACACGTTTTTGTAGTCCGCGGACATGTATTCGGTGTGAAAGTTTTTCGCGTGATCGTGCGGATTGTCGATTATTCTGCCCAATCCTTCGGGAATAATCAGCTTGCTTTCCTTGTCGCTTTGTTCGTCGCAGTCGAATTCCAGAAGCGGATATTGCAGCTCGTTTATCCGTGCCGTCCCGTCGTTTTGCATTTGCGCCGAAAAATAACAGGCGCCGTCGATTTGCGTTATTTTGAGCGTAAGCTTTACGTCGTGTTCGGTTCCGTCTTCGGCAATTAACCCGTTGTAGAATACGGAAGTCTCGTTTCCTTCGCGTTTGACGACGGGATTTTTCTGCGCGTGCGAATAAACGCCAAGCTCGTTATTCTTTCCCGATTGCATATAATCGAGATGAAGCCGCCAAAAATCGCCGTTTTTACGCAGTTTTAACGGAAAATCTTCCGATGAAATCGTGTTTTCGTCGAATTTTAAGAGTAAATTTTTAATCATCAAAGTATTTCTCCTCGGAAAAACAATATAGTAAAAGTTTAACGCGCACGGGCGTGAAAGTAAATGCCCGTCGCCGCATAAAATTTGCATTATTTTGTCCTCTGCGTTTGACTTCTTCGTTTTTCGGTGTTATTATATATGAACGCAAGGAGAAGTTTCGCATGATTGACGACGGATTGTACAAATTGAATATATCTGAAAACGTTACGTGTTCGATGTTCGGTCGAATGCGCCAAACTACCGGATGGGAAACGCCCGGAAAACGTTCGATAGAGGCAAATCTTTTCGTGTTCGTTATTGACGGCGACGCGACTTTTCATATCGAGGACAAGGCGTTTTTCGTCAGGAACGGAGATATTCTCGTCATACCGGCAAACACCGAGTATTCGGCGAGAACAGAACGCTTTTGCGAATATTTTTTCTTTCATTTTTCCGGGAATATAGCCAAAGCGGAAAAAACTCCCGATTTTGTGCCGGCGGAGCGGCGTTTTTCGTTTTCGCTCGAACCGTGCCGCCACGATTATATTTATTTCGCGCTTAAAAACGACGACGAAAGCGCGTTTGAAAAAATCTATGCGTCCGTGGTCAATTGCGTCGGATACAGAGCGGGTTTTACCAAAACGGACAGATTATTGCTTGACGCCGAGTTTTTCAAGATACTGCTGACGTTGGGCGGAATAGAAGAAAGCAAACGCGCAAAGCTGCCCGTTCAGGTTGAAAAGATGATTACGTACATACGGAAAAATCTCACCAAGCCGCTGTCTCTGCGCGACGTAGCCGAAAACTGCGCTCTGTCGGAAGCGTACGCTTCGCGGCTTTTCCGCAGACATATGGAAATGACCGTAACCGATTTCATCGGCGGCGAAAAACTGTACTATGCGTGCGAACTTCTGAAAAACACGAATATGAACGTTAGCGAAATTGCCGAATACCTCGGCTATCGCGACGTGTATTATTTTTCAAGATCGTTCAAGAAAAAAACCGGAACTCCGCCGAGTGCGTTAAAACCGTAAAAAACGGCTTAAACTGCGTTTTCGAGCGCATTCGATGTGAAAAATAACAAAAATTTTGATATAAACGCGGCAAACGCTTGCATTTTTTCAATTGTCGGGATATTATTTATACGTGGGCGAGTGTCGCCCTGTATTTTGACGTGGGAAAAAGGAGGTAAGGCGCATTTTGAGAGATTATTTAAGCGATATTTATCGGATGGAAGACGAGTTTTTTTCGCCGTACGCGGCAAAATCCAAGGATACCCGCGGAAGAAAAACTTTCGTTGCGCCCAGCCCTATGCGCACCGAGTATCAGCGCGACCGCGACCGCATAATTCATTGCAAGGCGTTCCGCCGTCTGAAACACAAAACGCAGGTATTTCTCTCTCCCGAAGGCGATCACTACCGCACGAGGCTTACTCACACGCTCGAAGTGGCGCAGATAGCCCGTTCCATTGCGCGTGCGCTTAAACTCAACGAAGATTTAACCGAAGCCATAAGCCTTGGACACGACCTCGGTCACACGCCGTACGGTCACGCAGGCGAGAGAGCGCTGAGCGAGTTTACTCATTTCGAGCATAACGAGCAGTCGCTTCGTGTCGTGGACTATCTCGAATACGACGGCAAAGGCATGAACCTTACGTTCGAGGTGCGCGACGGAATACTCAATCACACCAGCCGCGGAAACGCCGCAACGCTCGAAGGACACGTGGTTGCGTGGAGCGACCGCATTGCCTATATAAACCACGACATTGACGACGCGATTCGCGCGGGCGTAATCAAAAACGAGGACATACCACAGCATTTCCGCGACGTTTTCGGCGAATATCACGGCAAACGCATCGACAGCATGATTATGGACGTAATTGAAAACAGTTTCGGGCAAAATTACGTCAGCCCGTCGGACAAAATCAAAGAGGACATTTCGGGTCTTCGCGAGTGGATGTTTGAAAACGTCTACCGTTCGCCGCTTGCAAAAAGCGAAGAACATAAGGCGATAGACATGATAAAATATCTCTACGAGTATTTTTACAACAATTACGAACTGATTCCCGAGGAAATACGCGCAAATCAGGGAACCAAGGAACAGAAAGTATGCGACCATATCGCCATGATGAGCGATCAGTTCGCCGTGCGCGTGTACGAGGACATTACCATTCCGAAAAGCTGGAGCAAACTTTAAGGAGAACTTTTGGACAGAGACTGGATTGACGAGCTTATATCCAAGCTGAACATAGTAGACGTCGTGTCGAAATACGTTCCGCTTAATAAGAAAGGCAGGACCTATTGGGGGTGCTGCCCCTTTCACCATGAAAAAGAGCCGTCTTTCGCCGTCAACGAGGACAAGCAGTTCTATCACTGTTTCGGCTGCAAGGAAAGCGGCAACGTCATCACCTTTATCGAAAAAATAGAAAGCGTCGAATTCTGGGATGCGGTGAAAATTCTGGCAAAAGAGGCAAATTTCACGCTTCCGGAGCGTTCTTACAAAAAGAAAGAGGACGGCATCGACGTAAAACAGCGCGATCGCCTGCTTTCGCTGATGCGCGCGGCAGGACGGCATTATTACGAAAATCTCAGCAAAAAAGAGGCGGCTCCAGCAGTCGAATACATGAAAATGCGCGGTCTGGACGGCGCGCTTGCCCGTAAATTCGCGCTCGGATACAGCGTGGACGGCACCGAAATAATCGACTACTTAAAGTCGCAGGGCTACACTACCGACGAAATCAAAACTGCCGGAATAATAGAAAACGGACCCACCGGTCTGTACGACGTGTTTGCCCGTCGCCTTATCATTCCGATAGTAAACCACCTTGGCGAAGTGGTGGCGTTCGGCGGACGACTACTCAATCCCTCCACGCATATAGCGGTAAAATACCGCAATTCGTCCAATACGCCCATATTCGACAAATCGCGCACGCTTTTTGCGCTCAACCTCGTAAAAAGGAAAAAGCAAAAGGAAAAAATAAACTACGTCATCGTGGCGGAAGGCTATATGGACGTAATGATGCTGCACAAAGCCGGGTTCGATACCGCGATTGCCAGCATGGGTACGGCACTGACCTTCAAACAGGCAAAACTCATTAAAAACTACGCGCAAAACGTGTATATAAGCTACGACGGCGACTCGGCAGGGCAGGCGGCAACGCTTCGCGGACTGGATATACTGAAAGACGCCGGCTTAAACGTCAAAGTCGTGGTTCTCCCGGACGGGCTGGACCCCGACGACCTTATAAAGCAACGCGGCAGAGAAGCGTACCAAAAACTTCTGGACGAGGCGCTTACTCTCACCGAATACAAGCTTGAAAACGCCGCAAAAAAATACGATCTTTCCGCGCCCGACGGCAAGTCCGGCTACGCGATAGAGGCTCTTAAAATAATCGGCGAGCTGGATAATCCCGTCGAACAGGAAGAATACGTCCGCGTGGTAATCAAAAACACCGGATACAGAAAGGAAACGCTTTTAAAACAGCTTGGTCTTACCGAGCAAAAGAAGGACGAGCAGGAAGAGGAAAAGCGCAAAAAAGAGATCGAAGAGCAAAAAGCCGAAAAGGAAAACTCCGATAAGCGAGCTTTGTTTGTGGTTGCCAGCCTTATTCACAATCGCGATTACGCCGATTTCAACGCGGATATTTATCCCTATCTCAAAGAAGAATATCTGAAAAAAGCGTACGAATACGCGATAAATTGCAAAAAAGCGGGCGAAAAATGCAATCCGTCGGCAATGTTCAGCATTCTGGACGAAAAAGACGCTTTTGCCGTTGCCGGATACGAATTTCTGGACGGCGACAACGCGGCTAAGTTCGCAACGTGCGTGGGCGGAATAAAATCCGACTACTTAAACGCCGAAAAACAGCGGCTTGCAAAGCAGTACGATCAGAGCCGCGACGTCGAATGTCTTAAAAAGATAATGAAAATAGACGAAAAATTAAGAGAAATTAAAAACGGGGGTGGCTGATATGAGTATCGAAAATAACGAACTTATTATGTCGGCACTTGACAAAATAGTAAAAATCGGCAAAAAGAAAGGCGTGCTTACCGTCGACGAAGTGACGCGCGCGCTGGTTGTGGACGCCGACGCGTCGCGCACCGACGTGGAGGAAGCGTTCGAGTACCTTGAAAAACAGCACGTACTCGTCGTGGAAAGTCAATCGGAAGAGGATACCTCGAAGGATATCCCCACCGACGACGCAGTGCGTATTTTCCTAAACGCGATAGGCAAATATCCGCTTCTTACAGCCGAAGAGGAACGCGAACTCAGCAAGCGCATAAAAGAGGGCGACGACGAAGCTTTCGACAAGCTGGTTATGTCCAATCTGCGCCTCGTGGTTTCGGTTGCCAAAAAGTACATAGGAAAAGGACTGGATCTCGACGACCTTATTCAGAACGGATGCCTGGGCGTTATGACCGCCGCAAGAAAATTCGATTACGAAAAAGGCTATCGTTTTTCTACCTATGCAACCTGGTGGATACGCCAGACGGTTACGCGTGCCATAAGCGATACGGCGCGCACAATACATCTGCCCAATTACGTCAAGGACTGCATAGACAAAATGAACAATATTTCGCGCGCGTACGAGCAGGAATTCGGAGTTCAGCCGTCGCCCGATTATATTGCCGAAAAGCTGGGCGAACCTATCGAAAAGGTGTTGTTCTATCGCCAGGTTCAGCAGCGTAATCTGTCGTTGTACGACGCGGTGGGCGACGACGGAGACACCGTCATTCTGGACATGATAGAAGACACCGCGGGCAAAACGCCGGAGGGCGAAGCCATGCGCTCTGCCGACCGCGAAGTGCTTATGCGTGCGTTGTCCACGCTGGAAGCGCGCGAACAGATCATTATACGTTGCCGTTACGGCTTTGACGACGGCAAGCCCAAAACGCTTAAAGAAGTGGGCGAATTGTTCGGCATCACGCGCGAACGAGTCCGCCAGATAGAGATAAAAGCGCTCAGAAAATTGCGTATGCCGGGACGCAGCAAGGAAATCCGACAAATCGTGAAAAATTAGCTACTCAGTTACCGGAGGAATTATGGATAACGTTACAACTCAACACTTAGACGAGATAGTATTGTCGCTCGAAAAAGCGGCGGGAGATCGTAAATCGATTACGTACGACGACGTGAACAACGCATTGTCCATGTCGAGAGTAACTCCCGACGATATCGAGTATATCTTTGCCGCACTCAAGCAGAAAGGTATAGAAGTGTCGAAAAAAGAGGAAGAAAAGTCTGCGCCCGACCTCGGCGACAAAATCATGAACGAGGTTAAAAAACTTATTTCGATAGGCAAACAGAAAGGTCGCCTGACTTACGACGAAGTGGGCGAACGCCTTGCCGTCGAGTGCGAAGCCAGCGCCGAACAAATGGAAGAGGTTTTCCGCATTCTGGCTGCAAACGGCATAGTAATCTACAACAATATGCCCGAACTTCTGAAAGACGATCTCGACAAAATAATGAGCGAGGTGTCTATCGACGATCCGGTAAAGGTGTATCTCAAAGACATCGGCAAAGTTCCGCTTCTCACCATGGAAGAGGAAACCGAACTGGCAAAGCGCATGAAAGAGGGCGACGAGGAAGCCAAGAAAAGATTAAGCGAAGCCAACCTTCGTCTGGTCGTTTCCATCGCAAAACGTTACGTCGGAAGAGGAATGCTGTTCCTCGATCTCATTCAGGAAGGCAACATGGGACTTATGAAAGCGGTGGAAAAATTCGACTGCACCAAGGGCTTCCGTTTCTCGACCTACGCAACCTGGTGGATTCGTCAGGCAATCACCCGCGCGATAGCCGATCAGGCGCGCACCATACGTATTCCCGTGCATATGGTGGAAACCATAAACAAGCTCATCCGCGCAAACCGCACGCTCGTGCAGCAGCTGGGAAGAGAACCCACCGTTTCCGAACTGAGCAAGGAACTGGATATGCCCGAGGATAAAGTGCGCGAAATTCAGCGTATAGCAATGGATCCGGTAAGCCTCGAAACGCCTATCGGCGAAGAGGACGACAGTCACCTTGGCGACTTCATCGAGGACGACAAGGCTGCGGCTCCGCAGGACGTTGCGACTTTCACCATTCTCAAAGAACAGCTTATGGCAATACTGGACACGCTCACCCCGCGTGAGGAAATGGTTCTTCGCCTGCGCTACGGCTTGGACGACGGTCATCCCCGCACGCTCGAAGAAGTGGGCAAGGAGTTCCACGTAACGCGTGAACGTATCCGCCAGATAGAGGCGAAAGCGCTCCGCAAGCTTCGTCATCCGCAGCGCAGCAAAAAGCTTCGCGATTATATGGATTGATGAAACGACTCGAAGCCATAGCAAGCAAAATAATTCCGTGCAAAGTGTTTGCCGATATCGGCTGCGACCACGGAATAATAGGTCTGTTCGTCGTGAAAAACAAACTTGCCGAAAGAGTGTGCGAGTGCGACGTAAGCGAAGACAGCCTTAGTAAAGCCCGTAACCTCATCGGCGACGGAGCCGAATATTTTTCGGGCGACGGCTTTACGCCGCTCAGCCAAGCCGGGATAGAAGCCGATCAGGCGGTTATTGCCGGAATGGGCGGCGAACTCATAATCAGAATTCTGGAAAAATGTCCCAATAAGCCTCGTCTTATATTGGGCGCACAGAAAAACACCGACAAATTACGAATTTATCTTATCAAAAACGGATATCGTATAGAAGAGGATTACGTCGTATCCGATTCGGGCAAATTCTACGATATAATAGTCGCCGAACCGGGCGAAGGCGAAATGCCGGACGAAATATCCGCTTTTGCCGGCGTATTCTACAAACGAAAAAACGACCATTTGAAAAAGTGGTGCGAGTGTACCGAAAAACGCATTTCGCAGTACAAATTAACCGAAAAAAATCAAAAAATACTCGATATGGTCCGCGAGGTGGAAAAATGGCAACGGTAAAAGACGTGGCGCATATGGCGGAAAAACTCTTCCCGCCCGAAAACGTGTGCATGCAGGATTATATAGGTTTGTCGGTCGGCGACGAAAACGCAGCTGTAGACAAAGTGCTCGTTTGCCTCGACTGCACCGAGTCGTTCGTAGCCGAAGACGCCGAAAAGGTCGCGCAGATGATTTTTGCGCACCATCCGCTTATATTCGGAACTATTTCTTCGGTTACGGAAAACACGCCCGTTGGCAGAATTATTCTGGCTGCGGCGAAAAACGGAATAAACGTGTATTCGGCGCACACCAATATGGACTGCTCGCGCGGCGGAATTACCGAATTCGTCGCGGGTATTATCGGATTGAAAAACACCCGGCCGCTTATCGAAATTAACCAAAACGCTTGTCTTGGGCTTGTCGGCAATCTCGAAAACGCCGTTCCGGTTGCGGATTTTGCGGACGAAATAGGCAAGAAACTTTCCGATAAATACGTAAAAACGTACGGAAAAGACAAGACGGTGCGCCGTATCGCGGTAGTAAACGGAGCTGGCGGCGACGAGGAAATATTAAACGCCGCGCTTGAAAAGGGTGCGGACGCTCTGGTGACGGGCGAAATAAAACATCACGTTGCGCTGTACGCGCGTTCTTTCGGCTTGGATATAATAGAAGTAAGCCACTACGCAAGCGAGCATATCTATATTCCGCGGCTAAGCGAAATTTTGAATGCCGAGGCGCAAAAAAACAACTTAAAAATTCAATTCACGGCGTCGGAGAGCGAAAGCAATCCCGCGCTGTAAGGAGTAAAATATGGATTTGGACAATTTACTTAAGTATCAGGCAATCGACGTCGAGCTTAAAAAACTGCAGCGGGAGATGAATTCCAATGAAAACTGCAAAATAGCCGAAGAAGCAAAACGCCGTTTCAACGAAATGAGAACGGTGGTTGCCAAAAGCGAAAACGTTGCCACTAAGGTTTACGGCGGTTACGCCGAGTCCGTCCGTCATTACGACGAAACGATTAAAAAAGCCGAGGAGCTTATGACCAGGCTGGAAGACGATTCCCTGTCCGAAGAAGAAACGGAAAAAATCGCCGAAAATCTGGCTGCCATCAATAAAAAGCTGGGCGAAATTGCCGAGTTTATCAATAATATCAAGAAAAAAGGCGAAAGCGCCGTCCGCGAATTCAGTTCCGCTCAGAAAAGCGGTCACAAGCTGAAAGACGAATACAACAAGGCTCGCGACGAGCTGAAAAAACTCGAGGAACAGTACAAGCCGAAGATAGACGACCTGCAACAAAAGCTTACGGATGCTCGCGGGAAGGTGGACAAAAAGCTGCTGGAAACGTACGACAGAGTGTCCAAAGAAGTGGGCTTGCCCGCGTTCGTCGAAGTGTACGATTCGGGTTCGGGCGATATGAACTGCGCATACTGCGGAATGAGCCTGTCGCTCAACACCAAAAGCGACCTCAAAGACAACGGCTATTGCATGTGCGAAAAGTGTCATCGTATAATCTATTCCAAGAAAAAATAACCTTTTTGTCCGCGGACGAATATAATATCTTTCGGAAATACATTGAAATCGGAGGACGTAATGAATAAAATAACCAAGGCGGTAATACCCTGCGGCGGTATGGGAACGCGGTTTTTACCGATAACCAAAACTCTGCCCAAGGAAATGCTGCCCGTAATAGACACGCCCGTTCTGTCGTACATAGTGGAAGAAGCGGCAAAAAGCGGAATTACCGACGTACTCATAATAATAAACGAAAAGAAAAAGGACATAAAAAAATATTTTTCGCCCGATCCCGAGCTTGAAGACGCTTTGCTTGCGGCGGGAAAAACCACCTATCTGCAACGCCTGAAAAACATATATTCGATGGCAAACATCTCGTTTGCCTATCAGCCCAAGCCTCTCGGCAGCGGCGACGCCGTGATGCGAGCCAAAAGCTTTACCGGCGATCAGCCGTTCTGTTTAAGCTGGGGCGACGACCTCATCGAGGCAAATCCCCCGGTCATGAAACAGCTTATCGGCGCGTTTGAACAAACCGGGTGCCCGATAGTGGGCGTTCAGCATATGGACGGCGACGACATAGTGAAGTACGGCGTTGCAAAAGTCAGCGAAAGCAGCGGAAAACTGCACAAGCTGGAAGGAATAGTGGAAAAACCGCCGATAAGCGAACTGCCTTCGCGGCTCGCAAGCCTGGGTAGATACGTTCTGACGCCGGAAATCTATACCGCGCTCGAAAACATAACGCCCGGACTGGGCGGCGAGTTGCAATTCACCGACGCGCTCAAACTCATGTGTCCGGACGTGTACGCGTACGAATTCGACGGAAAGCGCTACGATATGGGCGATAAATTCGGAGCCATGCAGGCGATAACCGAATTCGCGCTCAAAAACGACGAAATAGGCTCGGCGTACCGCGAATACATAAAAAATCTCGCAAAAAGGTTATGAAAACGGACAACGCACTGATTATAGGTGCAAAAACGCCCACCGACGCAAACGGCACGGTAAACAGAGTTTGCCCCGGCGGTTACGCGGACGTAATACGCGAGGGCGAATGCCGCGGCGATAAAATTTTTATTTCTTCGCTGCTCAAAGCCGAGGACGATTTGGACGAAATAGTAGACTATTGCCTTGATAATAAGGCAAAAGTTATCGTGTGCGCCGGCGACGATCTGTACGATTCGGGCGTGCTGGAAGCGCGCGAGCATCTGTCGCCCGTCATGTTTCTGCACAAAATAGGACTGCTTGACTGCAATTGCAGCGTAGTGGGCGGAATCTGCCTCGATCGCGACGACGTTGACCTCATGGCGCAAGTGGGTTCGTCGCTTATCGTTTGTCCGACGTATTCGTGCGGCACGGGGCGCGGAATTCCGATAATTTCGCCCGCGCTCGGCAAAATCAAAATTTCGCTCGGCACGTTCGATAACCTTTTCAACAAAAGCGGCAGCGTTATAGAGGAAGCGAAAACGCTGTACCTCGGCACCGCGGCGGTAATGCGAAGACCGAACGCTCTTTCAATCGAACAACTTGCCCGTATCGTGGGTACCGACGACGAAGAAAGTCTGTTTTCGGCACTCAACTTAAAATAAACCGTATAACAATTAAATAACTCTCGGGTAAGAAAATGTTTCCGCATCGGTATAAAACGCCGCGTGCGGAGCGTTTTTTTCTATTTTCAAAGGCCCCCGAATATGAAAAATAGTCCACACTTTTTCATACGTTTTTCACGTAATCCGCTTTACAAAAAATTAGTTAGGCTGTATAATAGTTAGGACATTAACTAATTGAGGAGGCGATTCCGTAAATGCAGATAGGACTGGAGGTAAAAATACTCGGTTCGCTCATCGACAGAGAAATCCGTGCGAAAGTCGCGGTGGACAATCTGGACAAAATGACCAATATGCACGGTCATATAATCGGATTTTTAAGACATAATTCGGACAGAGAGATCTTTCAGCGCGATATAGAGCGGCGTTTTATGATAAGCGGCGCGTCCGTAAGCGAAATATTGAAGCTTATGGAAAGAAACGGGCTTATCGAAAGAAAACCGGTCGAACGCGACGGTCGGCTTAAAAAAATCGTGCTCACCGATAAAGCCATTGCCATGCACGACGAAGTGCAGGCGTCTATCGACAGCGTGGAAAAGGAGATAGACGGGCTTATTACCGAAGAAGAGCGCGCGGAGTTTGACCGTATAGCGGTGAAACTGATAGAAAAACTTAAACAAAGAAAACAAGAGGAGGTTGTATGATAAAAAAACTACTCAGAAGTTTGCGCGAATACAAAGTTTACGCAATACTCACTATGATTGCCATGGTATTTGAAGTAGCCATGGAAGTAGCCATTCCGCTTATCATTTTTGAATTCGGTAAGTGCGTTTCGCCCTCGGGCGGCGGCGATCCGGATATGAACGGAATGATTTTATACGGCTGCCTGATGGTAGGCGCGGCGATATTGTCGCTGGTCGCCGGCATGCTGGGCGGCAAGTTCGGAGCGAAAGCCTCGGCGGGCTTTGCCAAGAATTTAAGATACGATATGTTCGGAGCGGTGCAGGGCTATTCGTTTGCCAATATCGACAAATTCAGCTCGTCGTCGCTGGTCACCCGTCTTACCACCGACGTCGGAAACGTTCAGATGTCGTTCATGATGATAATACGTACTGCCGTTCGCGGACCTTTAATGCTTATCTTCTCGATAATCATGAGCTTTTCCATCGACACGCAGCTGCCGTGGATTTTCTTCGTGACCATGCCCATACTGCTGTTTGCGATAATCATAATGTCCAAGCTTGCAATGCCTATTTTCAAAAAGGTATTCAAGCGTTACGACGCCCTCAACGAATCCATTCAGGAAGACATTAAGGGAATGCGCGTGGTAAAGGCGTACGTCCGCGAAGATTACGAAACGCAAAAATTTACCAAAGTGTCCGACGAACTTAAAGGGCACTTCACCAAAGCCGAACGCATACTTGCCATCAACAGCCCGGTAATGTCATTCTGCCTGCAAGGTGCGCTGCTTGCCCTTGCGTATTTCGGCTCGAAAATAATAACCGGCGGAGCCACCAATCTCAACTCGATGGGACTTCAAAGCCTGCTTACCTATTCGATGCAGATTCTTATGTCGCTGATGATGCTTTCCATGGTGTTTGTCATGATAATGATGTCCGCCGAGTCAGCTCGCCGTATCGTCGAAGTTCTGGACGAAAAAAGCACGCTCACCAGCCCCGCAAACGCCGTTAAAGAAGTTAAAAACGGCGACGTTAAGTTTGAAAACGTAAGCTTCCGTTATTCCGAAAACGCCGAGAAATTCGCTCTCGAAAACGTAAATCTCGACATTAAATCGGGCGAAACGGTGGGTATAC
>CAKQJJ010000018.1 GCA_934247335.1 uncultured Clostridia bacterium
AGCGCTTTGGTATCGTGATTAGACTTACTCATATTACACCGCCACGAACTCGGCGGAGTCGAGTCCGTATTTTTCCACGACTTCGGCGATAAAGCCGTTCTGCTTCATCAGCGCCAAAGCCTGATCGAGCCGTTCTATCACGTCCGCGTGAGTACCCTTTTTGAACGCCACTCCGAGCTGAACTTCTTCAAGCGGTTCGTCAAGAATTTTCAGGCTTACGGTACTGGTTTTCATGTATTCGATGAGAATGGTTTCGTGCCCGGCAATTGCGTCCACGTACCCTTCCCGTATCGCCGCAAACATGTGATCGACGTCGGAAAAGCAATTAAGCCGCTTTAATTTCGGCACGTTGAAGTCTTTGCCGGCAACGCCCGAAAAAATTTCGTCGGGCTTGGTTGTTGCCTGAACGGCAACTCTCTTGTTTTCGAGATCGGCAAGCGCGGTTATGTCGCTGTCGGCGGCAACCGCAACCACTTGCCTGCTGTTCATGTACGGCTTTGACCAGGAATAATTTTCTTCACGGTCGGTCATGGTAAAACTCGCCCACAGGCAGTCTATTTTTCCGCTGTCCAGCAACTCGTTTTTTTCTATCCAATCGATATACACGAATTGCGGTTTATAGCCCATGATACGGCACGCTTCCGTGGCAAGTTCGACGTCTATCCCCGAAAAATTACCGTTGTCGTCGGGAAAGAAAAACGGGGAATAGTTATCTCCGCCGATTATGAGTTCGGGCAGATTGGCGTAATTATCGTCGAAATCGGTATCCGCGCACGCGAAAAGAGGCGCAGCGGCAATCGTCAGCGATAAAAACAGTAGCAGTATTTTTTTCAGCGCGTTACTCTTCACTTTTCGGCTCGTCCTCCGTTTTTTCTTTCGGATTGTTCGGCTTCCGCAATTTCTTTGAGTTTGTCGGATACTTCGTCCAGACATTCGATAATAAGCGGGTTAAACGCTCCGCATTCGCCGTTCTTAATCATATTAAGCGCAACCTCGTGCGAATACGCGGGTTTGTACGAACGCTTGCTTATAAGCGCGTCGTACACGTCGCAAACCGACACGACCTGAGCGGAAACGGGAATTTGGTCGCCTTTAAGACCGTCGGGATAGCCTTTCCCGTCGTATCTTTCGTGGTGCATGCGGCAAATCTGCTTGGCGCACTTTACGAGCGGCTCGTCCTTGTATTCGGTTACGTTGTCCAGCATTTTTTCGCCGATAATCGTGTGAGTTTTCATGATTTCGTACTCGGCGGCGGTAAGCTTGCCTTTCTTATTGACTATATTGCGGTCGATTGCCGCTTTTCCGATGTCGTGAAGCGCGGAAGCGGTGGAAATAATCTCGATTTCGCGGCGACTAAGGTTATATTTATCGGTTTTTTCGGCTAATTTTTCCAGAATAAGGCGCGTAAAGTCCAGCATGTGGCGCGCGTGACCGCCCTTTTCCATACATTCCACTCCGCCGAATTCCACCACCTGGCTTAGTATTTCGACAAGCAGGGTTTTGCCCTTTTCTTTTTCGGTCGCCTCGCGCGTGATTTCGCGTATCAGTCGCTTTTGCCTCGTATAAAGATTGACGGTGTTTGCCACGCGGCGATACACGACTTTGGCGTCAAACGGGCGCGTAATATAATCGGAAACGCCCTTTTCGTACGCTTTGCGCACCGAATCGTCCGATTCGTCGCCGGTTATTGTGACGACAGGGATATTTTCAATAATACGATTGTCGTTCATGTAGTCCAGAACGTCGAAGCCGCTCATTCCGGGCATTATAAGGTCAAGAAGAATAACAGAAATATCGGCGCCGTAGCGTTTTATCGCATCGATACACTCGGCTCCGCTTGCCGCCTCGACAATTTCGTATTCGTTTTGCAAAATAGCGGACAGAATTTCGCGGTTTATGTCCGAATCGTCCACGATAAGCACGCGCTCGTGCGGGCGCAGTTTGTCCAGAAATTCGCTTTTCGAGTTTTCGGTTACCCAGCAGTCCTTCTGCTTTTTCGCCTTGTACAAAAATTCGTCGGCGCGGCTTACGGCGCTTTTTATAGTTTCGTCGTCGCAATTTATTCCGCCCGAACTTATCGACGGCTTGATTGCGGGATATTCGTCTATCACGGTAAGACGAACCTGCCGGCTTATATCGGCAAGGCAGCGGGAAAGAGATTCGCCGCTTATTCCCGGAACGATAAGCAAAAACTCGTCGCCGCCGTAGCGCACCAGCTTGTCGGTGTTGCGCACGCACTTTTTTATATTATCGGCAACCGCTTTAAGCACGGCGTCGCCCGCGTCGTGCCCGAACAGGTCGTTGTAAATCTTAAAGTCGTCGAGGTCTATCATCGCCACTCCGCCGGTAAGCGTGAGGTTTGCGAGATGTTCCTCGTAATAGCGACGGTTGTAAGTCCCGGTAAGCACGTCGGTGTAGGTTTTTTTGTAGTATTCGCCTATTTTTTCCGGATTTTCACGGTCGTCGCCGAAATCGACGGGCATGTTTTCGTCAAACCGTTTAATCATTTCGATAACGCACGGCTCGCCGTCAACCTCGACGTAAGAGGAAATAACCTGATATATAACGCCGTCCAGCTTTTCCAGTTTGGAAAACTGTTTTTTCTCGGTAAGCGCGCGGTAGCTTATGCAGTTGCGGCACGGCTTTTTTCTCTTCCATATTTCGTAGCACTTTACTTTCGGATTTTTCTCGGGGCAATCGGAAACTTCGGCGCGCACTTCGTGGGACTGCAAAAGCCGCACGTCGGAAAAAACGTGAGCAAGCGTTTTCATTTCCTCTTTAACCTGACTTAAAGTAAGTTTTCTTACCTTTTCTTCCATTACTCTCTCCGTAAAAATAAATAGCAGGCGCCGCGCGATTATGCGTTTTGCCTGCTACTATTATACCAATACGCGCGATTATTTGCAAGCGTGCGAAGAAAATTTTCGCGTTTCGCCTCAATCGGCTTAATAAATTAAAATTTCTGCGTGTACAAAACGAGCGATTGGGCAGGCTGCTGAACGTTTTTGGTTTCGATAAGCGAAACGGTATAGCCCGTAAGGTCGCCGATAACCGTAAATGCGCCTTCCGTAGCGGAATAATAAATCGCGTCGGTAGTACGGACGACCTCTTTGCCGAATCCGTCGAAAACCGCGTCGCCGATATATCCGCCGGCGGTTTTTTCCACTCTCCACATATAGTAGACGCCGTTGTGACGATGATCGACCACGTTTTCGTCCGCCTCGCCCGTGTGGGAGAAGGTAAACGAGTTGCCGTCGTTAGTCACCGAGCGTATTACCGCGGGATAAAGCGTAAACTGCTTTTCGGCGGCGGGAACGCTGTCGTGAGGCTTATCGGTTGCCTGCGCCGCAACGCTTCCGAACGCAAATTTCGTTTCGGTATACTCGTACGCATTTACGCTTGCGGTAACCGAGGCAGCCTCGGTTATTCCGAATCCGTTTGAGTTGTTGGGCAGCGTTACCACCAGAATAAACTGTTCGGAAGAGGCGCCGTTCCGGTACTCGTAGGACAAAGCGGAATTGTCATCCATGGAAGCGAACGACGAAACCGGGATTACGCTTTGCTTGGAAGTCAGTCCGTATCCGCCAGACCAGATTGTTACGCCTTCCTTGCGGTAGAACAGACGAAGCGAAGTGTTTGCGGGAAGCGCGGTGCCGAACAGGAAGTTTACTTCACCTTTTTCGTCGTGCTCGCCGTAGTTTACGCTGTACGTAAGCGTGAAAATGCCGTCGGTATACAACGAATTGCCGTCGTAGAACACGCCGTCGCCCACGTTGAATTCGAGATTGTCGGCGTAGATTACTATATGAATAAATCCGCTTGCCTCGCCTATCTTTTCGGAAGAAACAAAGTAGCCGTTTTCCTGACTTGCCGGAGTAAACAAAGAGGTGATCGAGGTAAACGTGCCGTCGGCGTTTTTGATAAACGCGTCGAAACGAGGCGTTCCCTGCCACTTTTCGCCCGTTTTCATAACGAATCCGAATCCGTTGTGATCGTCAAGCGGAATCATTGTTCCGTCGTGCAACATGGACGAAGACAGCGACGAGCTTACCGAAACTTCCTCGGGCGCTTCGATTACTATGTTGTACGTCCAGCGCGCGTAAAAACGCATGGTACCGTTAACCGTGGTTACGCCGTCCGCCTGCATGTCTTCGAACGACTGTCCGTAAGCGGAAACGTCGCTTGCCTTGCTCACCGGGTAAAACCCTCTGAAATCGAAGCCGTAACGCTTGGCGATAAGCTCGTTTTTCCACTCCTCGAAGCCTTCGGGTTTGACCGAGGCAAACTTTTCGCCGGCAGCCACTACCACAGTGAAAAAGTCGTTGCCGTTAAAGTTGGAGATAAACACCAGCGAATAAATCTTTTTGTAGGTTATTTCAAAGAACACGCCGTCGTTTTGTCCGGCAAACGTAACGAAATCGGCGGGAACGGTTACGTCGTAATCGTAAGGAGTCGCCTCTTCGGCGTCGTAGGCAAAAACGTACGTTCCGGACGCGAATTCAAAAGTAATTCCGCCCTCGCCCCATACGCCCGCAACGGTTTCGCCGCCCACGGTGACGCTGAGTTCGGGTTGCAGGCTATAACCGGGCTGCGGTTCGACGTTGAAACGGAATCGCGAGCCGGAAACCATTTTACGGTCGAACGTGCCGTTTGCGCCCAGCAGGCTGTACGTGTAGTTGATTTCTTTTACCGATTCGATATAAACGGTAGCGGATCTGGTGTTTTTCAGATCGCGACAGGTAACGGTATACGTTCCCGTTCCCGGAATAAGCAACGTGCCGTTTTCGGTGACTTCGTTGCCTTCGTAAATAGTTTCCACTATATACGAGCGAGGCGCGGGATATCTGTATTCGAGCGTTTCGGTGAAACGCACTATGTCCCCTTCCACGTATACGTAATGCACGTTTCCGTCGCCGTCGGTATACGAATCGATGGGGGGCGTGCCTTTTTCGGGTTCTATCGTAATGCTTTGCAGGCGGTTGGGCACGAATTCGACTATTACGCCGTACGTTTTGCCGCCGAAATCGCATTCCATTATTATTATCGTGTTTTCGCGCGTGTTGTCGTTGGCGTAGAAATACACTTCGCTTCTTGCGTCGCGGTTTGAGCCCGCGTTTACGTGATTGTATCCCACGTTTGCTCTGCCATTGAACACCGCAAGATTAACGGGGGCAGACGGCTTTGCCGCGAGAATATCGTAAGCGCGATCGGAAATATCGTCGCCGTACGTCGCCTGCTCCACGCCGGTAACGTCGTAAAAACGCACGTTCTGCGGGAAATACTCGACTCCGACGGGTTTTACGATAAACTTTCCTACCGTTTCCGTATTGCCCGCGTTGTGGCGGAAGTAGCGGTACTGCACAGGCGTTTCGCTCGTCCAATCGTACACGGTTACCGCTCCGTCGCACTTTTCCGACGTTACGCCGTTGCCGTTTTCGTCTTTCACTGCAAGCGAGAAATCGCCGCTTTCGTCCGATTTTACTACGGTTACGGGATAGCTGCACAAAAGATAATCCACGTTTTCTATCTTGCAATATGCGCTGACGTACGCCACGCCTTCCGTCTTAGCTTCGGCGTAGTACGGCGTGGACGAGCCGGAAGTTATCAAAACCACGCTTTCGTCGTTGCTCCAAACGGGGACGGGATAGTTGTGCGTCGGCAGCGCCGGGTACACCTGCGCTTTGCCGTCCGTCGTGCTTATGGTAAGCTTGTTCACGCCGTACGACACGAGGTGAAGCGCGCAGTCCTCGCCCGCATAGCCGTCCGAAGTCGTGTACGCTTTATCGGTGCCGGCGTTTTCGCTTACGAAAAAGTTTTTCTCGCTCGTCGTTACCTGGTTTTTGGACGCGTAATGAATGCCCGCCTTGTACGAACCCGCTCCGCCGTTCGATTGCAACGACGCGTTGGAATACGAATTGGTGACGTTGTAGGCGTCCTTAACTCGCGACGCGATACCTGCCGTCGTAGCGATATTGGTTTCGGAAACCGCTTTGACGTCGGTGTTCTGCACGAGAGTATGATTTATGTTGGAGTTTTGCATAAGCCCGGTTATGCCGCCCGCGTACGCCTTTGCGGTTATGCTGGAAGCGGTTACGGCGCAGTCCTGAACTATTGCGTAGGAAAGATCCGTGCGGCTGTGCCACCACATGCCCGCGACTATTCCGCCCGCATAGGTCAGCATCTGATTTTCGCCTATCGATTCTATCACGCTGTTTTTAACCGTAATATGCTCGATAAAAGTTCCTCTGTACACGTTGGGAGAAGGCGTGGGGTTTGCGAAAACGCCGATGGCGCCGCCCACGTAAATATCGTACGTATCTCTGTACGTCTGCGTGTCGCTGTACGCCTTGCCCGCAACGTGAATATATTGTATATTCGCACTGCTCAGCAGCACTTGATTTGCAAGTTTTCTCGTCCACAGCGCGCCTATAAGCCCGCCCACGCTTGCGGTGTTGGGAGTGTTTGCCGACTCGAAATACACGACGGTGTTTTCCTTGGAATCGCCGGTTATCGAAATATTTGAAATTATGCTGTCCGCAACCAGTCCGAACGCGCCGCCCACGAAGCCTTCGCTTTTAAGGTCGTTGTCGCTGTTGTTAAGGTTTTTTGCGTTCTGCGCGCCGTACACGAAATGCGGAGTGCTTTCCCCTGTCGCGCCGCTTGCCTGAACGTATTCTACTTTTACGTCGTTTACCGAAGTATAGCCGAGAAGATAGCCGATGGCGCCGCCCACGCAAACGTTGTTGCCCAGCTTTGCAGCAGGACGGTTGTCGATGGACGAAAACGAATAGCACGCCGCTTCCACGTACGAATAATCGGTATAATATACCCTGAAATTATCGATCGAGCCTCTCTGAACGGGGTTTTCGTCGTAGCCGTTCAAGGACGAAACGGCTGCCGCGGTACTAAGCGCTCTTCCGGCAAATCCGCCGGCGTTTATATCGCCCACGGCAGTGGAACCTACTTCTCGGTACGCAATTATTCTGCCGCTGCCTATTTCAAACTCTATATTCTTTGCGGTGTAGCCGAATTGAAGTCGCGGCGTATATCCGCCGGCGCAGACGTTGTACGCGCAGTTGTAGCCGTCCTTATCGTTTACCGTAGACGAAGTTGCCGACTGAACCGCGGTAACCGTATAATCGTATTCGGGCGCGACTATCGCTATATTAACCGAGCGGTCGTCCTCGTCGCCGATATTGAAGCAGTTGTAGCCGAACGTTCCGCCGGCATATGCGGGACCCACTCCGTTCTGAACGGCGGTTACGTCCACCGGGCACTCGAATATATATTCCATAACGGCGGTATCTTTGGTTTCGCCGCTCGTGACAAAATCTTTGCCGATGTATTCCGAGCCGTCGCTGTAAATAAATCCTATCGCGCCGCCCGCGCACACCGCTCCGGACGAAGAATAGTCCTTGGTGCTTGCGTTTATCTCTATACGCGCTACGTTTTCCTCTCTGTCGGCACTGCGCGAAAAGTTTATGCCGGAGAAAACCATGGTTATCGTATCGTCCGTAATATTTTCGTCGCGGTTAACCGTTCCGGCTATTCCGCCCGCAACCGCGCCTGCCGAAGTCGTGGTAAAGTCGTCGGGGTTGATTTCGGCTTTTCGGGTCGAATCGCAGTTGTTGATGACTGCGTTTACCGAATAGTCGCTTTCGGCAACTATCGAAACGTTTTTTATTATCACGGCCCGCGCGTCGCTTACCTCTTTGAACGACGGCTTGCACACGTTTATAACGCCCGCAAATCCGCCCGCTATCGCCGAGCCGGAAACCTCGCCCAGCGCGTTTGCCACAACAAGCGAATGCTGTCCGTCGATCGTCACGCCGTCTATGCTTGCGTTTTCCACGACTCCGGCAAAGCATCCGGCTATTACCGACGCGTTAGTGCCGTAGGTTACGCCCGAAATGTCGTTGTACACGCCGTCGTATTCGGCGCTGCACCACGCGTCCACCGACGACGAACAAAGTCCGAACACGCCGCCCAGGTACAGCGACGCGAATCTGGTCTGCGCGCCCACCGACACCGACGACTCGATATCGTCGAGAACGACGTTTTTGCCCAGCGTTCCGGCAAGTCCGCCCGCGTGAACGCGATCGGCGTGATCTATTTCGCCCTCTTTTCCCAGCGTGTTGATGCCGATAAAGCCCTGAACGTTTGCGTTGCGGATAAGGCAGGGATTAACGCCGTCGCCGTACGCATATGCGAAAAAGCCGTAATCGGCGATATGTTCGGAGCCGCCGTTTTCGTACGTGAACTCCTCGTCCACGTGGCTCACTCGGACGAGATTTATGGTTGCGGCGTAGCCGTTGAAGTCGAAGCAACCCGAAAAGGGATACGCGCCTCTGAAGCCCAGTCCGAAAAATTCTTCGTCGCTGATAAAAATATTGGTACCCAGGCGATAGTAGCCGTAACGGATGCGCTCTGCGCTCTGCTCGGTTTCGCCCAGGCGCTGATAGTCTTCCGCGGTGCCTTTATCGGCAAGAATGCGGGCAACCGCCAGCACGTCGGCTTCTCTGGACAGAATGTAGGGATTGCCGAAGTATCTGCCCTTGTCCTCGGCGTACGGCTGAGAAGTTTTAACTTCGATTTTCAGCTCGCCCGAATCGGGAGCGGTGAGCGTTACCACCGGCGTTTTGTATTCGTCGTCGTTTATGGTCATGCTTTCAAACAGCGCGCTTTCGTTTACGACGGTTACGGTTATGGTCTGATTTTTGGGAACGGTGTAGCCGACTTCGTTTTTCGTAACGTCGTTGCCGGAAACGTACACGCTTACTTCTTTGCCCTCGGGTACGATTACGCTTACGGTAGCCGAGAAGCTTTTATTTGCCGCAAAGCACACGGCAAGCAACGACAGAATTATGCTGAGCGTTGCAAGACAAGCAATTATTAACTTTTTGATTTCGCTTTTTTTCATCGCCGTCAACTCCTTTTATGCCTGCGCAAACACGATTTTGTTGTCGCCCACACCCGATACTCTTTCTTCGCCCGCCGCCGTCAGTCCGTCGTACACGGTTGCGGAAATTTTAACTTCGCACGTTCCCGTGACGTAGAAAAATAAATTCACGTCCGCGCCCGCGCGTATAGTAATCGTCACTTTACCGCGATCGGCGTCGTATACGGGCGAAAAGCCGTACGTTTCCTCGTAACGGCGCGCATCGAACGCCACTAAGCCCGAGAGAGTAAACTCCACGTCGGCAAGATAGGTAGCGTTTTCCACTACGTCGGCGTTACGCAAAAAATCCACCGCCGACTTTAAGTTGACGGTTTTTCTGTCGTATCCGTGATAAACGTCCGACGACACGCCCACGGACAATCGCGCCATGGTCGTGTTGACGGTAAAGACTTGTAAGTCGGTGTACGGTTCGCTCGTTTCGAGCACTATCGAAAAGTTTTCGGTGCCTTCGTCGCTCATTGCGGGCGCCGTGGCTTTTCTCGTGATTTTCAGCAGCAGCACCACGCTGTTCTTCGCGTTGGCTTTGAGAAGGGTTACGTCCGAGGTAGCGGATACGATATTGTCGTTTTCGTCCACTATTTCGACGTCGTAGTACTTACTGTCCGAACTTATGTTGTGGTTGACTTTCCACGCGTCCGTAACGTACCCGTTTTCAAGTTCGTCGTCGGACGGCGAACGCATGGTAAAGCGGACGTTACGCTTGGACACTTTTTCGTCGGTGAAGTTGGACACCGTGACGGCTATATAACCGGTCGTACTGGTTCCGTTCTTTTTCAGCACCGCCGTCTGACCGTTGCCGTCGTGCGACAGAACGAAGTCGGTGTACGCGCCAACCAGTTCTTTTTTGTCGGTTAAGACGAACTTGGCGACCGAAACGCACGCAAAAACGACCAGCAACAGAAGCGTCGCAAGCAGAAATATTAACTTTTTTCCGGCGCCTTTGCGCATACGATTGCCTCCGTGTTGGTCGTTTTCAATGGTTTTTATTCGATTTTAATCGCTTTTTCTTTTAATTTTGAGCCTGTTCGGCGAGAATGCTTATATCGAAATACACTTTCGCGCCGGCATAGCTTTCGGTAACTTTGCTCTGTTCGGGCAGCTTGAACCGAAGATGATAGGCGTAGTCTTTTTTGCCGTCGTCGGCAGCCATTACAAGCCCGGTTTTGTTTACCGTCACGCCGTCGTCGCCCTCGATCACAGCCAGCCTGTTGCCGGTGTAGTCCACCTCTTCGCCGCCGTCCTTAGACGGGCGTATATCGGTCTGGTTTTCGCCTTCCGCTCCGTGATAGAGCCTTAAATTTGCGCCCGAGCGCACTCCGTCGTCAGTGTAGTCCGCCCAGCCTGCGAAATAATAGCTTTCGGCTCCGTCGCCGCCCGGCGTTATCATTTCCAGCCGAACGCTTATGCTGAGCGTAACGTTAAGCGTAACCTCGTTTTCTTTTTTTCCGTCCGCGCCCGCGATCGTAAAATAGTAGTCGATTACGTCCTCGGGTTCGACGTCCTTTATCACCGCGCTGTCGCTCGTCGGGTCGAACGCCACGGTAATGCGGCTTCCTTCCGTATCGGTGCGGTAAATCGAATCGGTTTGCAGTTTTGCCATAGCGCCGGCAACGCGCACTTCGTTTTTCTTTTCGTAGTCACCGTAAAACCGCGCGAACGTCACCGTTCCGCCGATAACGAGCACAGCGAACACAGCCGCAAGCAGCGCGTATATAAGGCTTAAACCGCGCTTCTTACTTGTCATTGCCGCCCTCCGCCGTTTGCTCGGACATATCGTCGTCGGAGGTCTGATCGGACGGTTTTCCGCCCACCATTACTATCGCGACTATCACCGCGCCCACCGCGACGAGGAAGGCTATTCCCTGCCACGAACGCAGCCATTCGACCAAAATTCCCAGTCTTTTTACTCTTCCGGTAACCTTGCCGGCTATCTGCGAAGCGTATACGGGATCGGGGTCTTCGCTGGGATTTGCGTCGCCTTTGGTGTAATATCTGTCGCCTTCGATACGGACCAGTCGGTGCGTTACCGACGTGTTCTCGCCGGCGGGGAAGTAGGTTATTACGTCGCCCACTTCATAGCTGTCGAACTTTTCTATTATTATCATGTCGCCCGCCTCTATCGAACCCGACATAGACGGCGTTGCGATTACCAGAATCGACTTGCCGAAAAACGAGGGTATGGGCGATTTTCTAACGTATCTGTCGTATGCCAGCACGGCTGCCACGAACACGAGCGCGGCTATTATTACCGAAAGCAATACGCTGCCGATAACGGAAAATATTCTTTTTGCCGAAACGTGTTTTTTTTCGGTTTTTTCCATTGGTCGCTACCTCCTTTACGCGGTTTGGGCAACTATTTCGATTTTCATCGCGTATCTGCCGCCCGCCGTACCTATTTCGGTATCGGTTTGGTCGTCGCCGCTCTCGAAACGCCATATCCATTCGAGATTAAACGAGCGATTTCCGTTTTTGTTTATTATCACGTCGCGCACCGTAAAGCCGTTTTCGTTTTTCACGAGAGTAAGTTCTCGTCCTTCCGAAAGCACTTTGTACTCCAACGGCGGCAACTTATCGTTGTTTTCGAGATTAAAGTTGATTATTACGTCGCATTTCAGATCCGCGGGACACGGATTGTTTACGACGAACATATATATTCCGCTTTCTCCGGGTTTCAGCGTTTTTCCGCCGAACACGTCGATGCTTCCTGTCGTACCCCATTCGCCGTCCTTGTCCACTACCGTAAACGAGGGATAAACTACGGGTTCGGGCATTCGGGTAGCCAGCATTAAAAATGCCGTAAGCGATATTAAAAACGCGATGAAGAGAAGTATTATGACGACTGTAAGATTGTCTTTTATTACTCCTTCGACATGCCCGTTTTTGTATAAATACTCCCCGTCCGTAACGAACGCGCCCCTGATTTCGGGGTTTAAACACTCGTTTGTAGAGGCGCGTCCGCACGGGGAGAAAGGAGTGAGATTTAAGTCGTACAATTCTCCTGCCCGTAAAAAGCAAAGCAGTCTGCCCTCTAAATCAAGGACTTTCCTGCCTCCTTTAAGTCGGCGAACCGAACCGACAACGGGATCATGAGTAAACTTAGCGTTTATTTTCATCGTGTACGACTCCAGGCGTCTGAATTAATGTTTTCCTTTTTCCCGCTTTATGGCGGTTTTCTCATTCTTGATACGCTTTAATCACAAGCCTATCAGGTATCTTAATATGCAGATTGCGTCTGCTCGTCGCAAACGCAATCCGATTTAAGTTGTCATAAGAGCAGTTTAATTTTCTTCCTTTATTCTGTTTGATATTTATTATTTTTCGAGCTGAACTACGCTGAGGCTGAGGTCGAAAGCAATTTCGATAACAGTTTTATCTGCTACTACTGTGTAAGTTCCGTCGGTAGTGTAGCCGTTATCGTTTGCAAATGCGGCAAGAAGAGTGTCGAGCTTATCGGTAGTTTCGTCAACTTCAAATGCCCATTTCCAGGTAAGAACGTATTCGTCGTTGATTTCGGTGTTGGGCGCATATTTGCCGTCTACTGCGGGCTGAGCGGTAGCGTCGCTATACTGCTTATTCAGCGATTCTGCAACTGCCGCAAGCGTTCCGTCGGTAACGACTGCCTGTCCGTTCTTCGTAAGCGTCCACTTAACGGGGTTGTAAACCTGATCGGTGTTGTAAGTAAGCGTAATGTCCTTGACGTTCTTCATTTCCATTTTGACCTGCGCCAAAACTTCTGCTTTTCCGGTAATGCTGAAAGTCATCGAACCGGTGGTTCCGGGAGCAACGAGGTTACGGGTATTGGCGGTATCAGCCTTTACGGTAACGGTACCGGTGCCGTCGGTCGTGCTTGCATTGGCGTTTTCATTCCACTTGTACTCGCTTCCGAACAGGTTCTTGTTGTCGGCTTCGATCTTGAAGCCCCACTTTGCAACCTGAGCGGCTCCGCTCGTGTCCTTGCTGGTGATATACTTAGACAAAGTATATCCGCCGAAACCGATTATTGCCACCAGCAGCAGTAAAAGCGCGATGAGCAAAATCGATTTTCTGTTGTCTTTCTTTTCTGTTTTTTGCGTCTGTTTCATTGTAGACGTCCTCCAATAAAAAATTAACTTGTTTTTCCAAACTCGCGACTTTGTTCGTAAAACGAAAAAAGGTTGCAATACTCGCCTTAATAAGCGACCATATTGCAACCGGGCGTACTTCCTTAAATAAAAGTTCCTTGGCTTTGCGTCACCGCCTCACAACGGTTTTGCCGATATTCGTTTTACAAACAAGTTTTCGTTCGTTTGTGCGCTTATTATAATATTATTTTTTCCTGTTGTCAACCGTTTTATGTGATAATAAAGTGAAAATTTCGCCGCAATCCGACTTTTTTCGTCGTTTTTCGCCCAAAATGACATATTTTGACAAACGCCCGTGCAACCAATCGTTTTTTTGGATAATGAAAATAATTTCGTTTGTGGCACGCACAAACGACTTCTTTTAAAGCCTCCTTTGCTTTGCAAGGGAGGTGGCTTCGAGCGGTAGCGAGAAGACGGTGGGATGGTTCGGCGGGCGAACACAGTTCGCCCCTACCGTGCACTCATTTCCTCGCACCAACCCGTAGGGGAGACCTGCGGTCTCCCGCCACCTACAAATAACCCTCTCCGTCGGCTGGCGCCGCCACCTCTCCCCGTATACCTATACTCGAAAAAACGCGATAAAAAATAAATTTTGACAAAATGCGTAAAAACGTTTGACAATTATTCGGCAATTAAGTATAATAGTAAGGCTGATTGAAAGAAATCGGCGTGCTGATATGGCTCAGTTGGTAGAGCGCGTCCTTGGTAAGGACGAGGTCACCGGTTCAAATCCGGTTATCAGCTCCATTAAAATGCCCGATCGGACGAAAAAGTCCGGTCGGGTGTTTTTTATTCTTCAAATGCGTTTTTCCGCTCCTCTCTTTCGTATCGGAATGCAAATGCGCCGCGTGCTGCCATAGCGCCTGTTTTCATGATTTAAATTGAATACTTTATGACTAAAATAGCAATGTTCTTCGCGGTTTAATAATGTTATAATTATATCAAAGCCAAAAATTACGGAGCTAATGAAAAAATCATGCAAAACAAAGAGAGAAAGGCAAACTTTATAGACAGAAAATACGGCGACTGCGCCTTTCTTTACATAATAGAAGCCATGCTTGAATACTTCGTGGCGTTGTCGGTCGCGGACGTATACCTCGTAAAAATAGCCGCGGCAACCGGAATGAGCGATCAGGCAATCGCCGTCCTCACCTCGTTCGTATCGCTCGGCTGCGGATTCCAGTTTTTGTCCATATTCTTTTTCCGCAGCAGCAAAGTAAAGAAAAAAGCCACCTCGGGACACGTAATAAGCCAGGTTTTGTTCACCTGCGCGTACCTTATCCCTCTTGCGACTTGCTCGGGACAGATAAAATCGGTTTTGCTGGTCATCGCCCTTCTCGTTGCGCAGATTCTGCATAACGCCGTCAACGCGCCCAAAACCGACTGGTATATGTCCATGCTGAAAAACGAAAAGCGCGGGGCGTTTACCGCTATAAAAGAAATAGTTTCGCTGTTCGGCGGAATGGCGTTTACGTACGGTCTTGCGTTCCTTTTCGATACATTCGAGGATAACGGCAACCAGACCGGAGCGTTTATATGCGGCGCGGTAATTCTGGGAATAGTAACGCTTCTGCACACGATTACGCTTCTTTTCACCAAAGAAAAGCCCGATTTTTCGGAAAAAGACGGTTCGATTTCTCGGTCGGGCAAGCAGAAAACCTCTATTAAAGCTCTGCTTCGCGACAAAACCATGTGGAAGATAGTATTTCTCTCGTCGCTGTGGAGCGCGGCAAACTACGCCACTCTTTCGTTTTCGGGCACCTATCGCCTTAACGAGCTGGGCTTTTCGCTGACCTTATCGGCGATAATAACCGCAGTGGGCAGCGTGGCGCGCGCCGTTTTTTCGGTACCGCTTGGTAAATTCGGCGACAAAAAGGGCTTTTCAACGCTACTGTTCGTCAGTTTCCTGATTGCGGCGGCGGCATACCTTGCAATGACGTTTACGGCGCCTGCCAACGGAAAAGTGTTGTACACCGTGTATTACGTACTGCACTGCGTGGCAATGGCGGGCATAAACGGCTCGATGATCAACATAGTGTACGACTACGTTCCGTCCACCCGCACGAGCGGCGTGCTTGCCATTAAACAAAGCGTTTCGGGCATAGTGGGCTTTTTAACCGTACTTGCGCTCACTCCGCTTATGACCTTTATAAAAGGAAAAGGCAACCTGGTTTTCGGCATGACCGTTTATTCGCAGCAGATTTTCGCCGTAATAAGCCTTCTTATAGTGCTGTTTCTTGCTATATTCTCGCGGTTTGCGTTCGGCAAAAGAAATTCGGCAAAGAAAGAAAACGCCGAACCGATTGCCGAAAACACTGCCGCCGAACCTGCTCCAAGCGTTGCAGATTCGGATAATACCGAGTACGAAAAAGATGAAAGCGCCGCTCAGTAAAGTTGAAAATTCCTTTTATATTCTCCGGGCGTACACGCAAAGCGATTTTTGAACAGGCGGATAAAATTTGAGTCGTCCGAAAAGCCCGCTTTCTCGGCGGCCTCGGAAACGCTTGCGCCCTCGGACAAAAAAGTTCTGGCGGCGGCAAGCCTGCGCGTTTCGAGATACAGCCCGGGCGTAGTCCTGAGATGCCCCGAAAACAGCCGACCCAAAGTGGCGGCGGAAATAAAATGCCGCTCGGCAAGTTGTTTTACCGAAGTTATTTCGGCATAGTTGCGGTTTACGTCGGTAAGAATATCGGCAAGAAGCTCGCTTTCGGGCAAAAAGGAGAATTGACCCGGGTCGCTTTGCCCCGTTCCGCTTTCCGAAAGCGCGGACAATAGCCGCAATATAAACG
>CAKQJJ010000019.1 GCA_934247335.1 uncultured Clostridia bacterium
TCGAGTCTGACTCAATCAGTAAACATAAAAGTTTTAAGTGCTATTTTTCGCGGTAGTTGCTATTACCGCTGACTTGTGCTACAACAGCAACAACGAAAGGCAATTAAATATGGAAAGTAGATATATCGGTAATAGAACAAAGTGGTTTATCGATAGCATTTTTGCAAAAAATTAAAAATCACTATCCATAACTTGACTTTTGTTGCTTTTTTTGATATAGTATTCGCAAAGGAGATTTCTAATATGGACTTGTATATCAGAGAAAATTACTTAAAAAAAATACGTGGTTTCTACCATGCGGACGATTTGATTAAAGTTATCACAGGTGTACGTCGCTGCGGAAAATCAAGTTTAATGCAAATGGTTGCAAATGAGCTTAAAGCAGCTGGAACTCCGGAATCGAGAATCATTTATCTCGACCTCGATAAACGTGAATATAGAAACGTTGTAACGGCTAATCAATTAGAATCTTTGATTATGTCAAAATGCGAAACGGAAGAGATGAAATATCTCTTTATCGACGAGGTTCAAAATGTCAAAGATTTTGAGACGGTTATTAACGGTTTCAGAACAGACGGAAACTGGTCGATTTTTATTACCGGATCAAACTCGTATCTATTAAGCGGCGAATTAGTTACGAAACTGACAGGTAGATATGTTGAGTTTGAACTTTTTACGTTAAATTTCCAAGAATATGAAGAGATGAAAGCTTTCTTCGGGAAACCTATAAATCCTAATCCAATGATAGAGCTTACGAATTATATTTTTGAAGGCGGTTTTCCGAGAGCGGTTCTGTTTGGCGATATAGCTGATAAAAGAAAATATGTTCAAGATGTCGTTTCGGAAATTTTTGAAAAAGATATTCGTAAGCGCTTGAAAGTTAAAAACAAAGAAACCTTTGAAACAATTCGCAAATATGTTATCAACAACTTCGGCGCAACTACGAGCCTAAACAATATTTGCGATGCAATAAGAAAAAGCGGTACACCTATCAATATCTCTACCGTTTCCAAATATGTTAAAGCACTTATCGATGCTAAAATTTTGTATGAATGCCCACGCTTCGATATGAAGTCAAAGCGTTCTATTTCCGGAGAAAAGAAGTACTATCTTGCCGATCTGAGTTTTTATTATGCCGAAAACACGGACAACAAAATCAATTACGGACCGGTACTTGAGAATATCGTCTATATTTATGCAAAGTCGCTCAATTATTCTGTAAGCGTAGGTAGATTTGGCAAGTTCGAGTGTGATTTTATTGTTCGCGGAACGAATATGCAATATGCTTATATTCAAGTCGCTTATACTATTGCTTTAAGCAAAGAAACGGAAGAACGTGAATATCGCCCGCTTGAAAGCATAAAAGATAACTATCCGCGATACGTTGTTACAACCGACTATCTCTTGCAACAACGTAGTGGAATAAAACACGTGAATCTGATAGACTTTATCAGCAAAAATGAAAAGTTTTAAGTAGCATTCAGCACTAAAGTTAAAAAGGAGAACAACATGTCAATTGTAAGTATAGTTTATTTGCCTGAGGGAATAGCTATAGCTGCTGATAGTAGATTAACAAACTATCTAGAATGATTGAAAAACTTTAATTACGAATCGGAGGTGGTCGGATGAGAGTTGAAATCACAAGCAATGAAAATCCATACGTATTAGATTACGTTGCTGGAAGAATAGACAAGATACCAGCATTGACAAGAAAGAACGCAGATTTTATTGAAGCCATAGTTCACCTTGACTCTAATTATGCTAAGGACTTAGAAATTAACCCTCCTTCAGATGATTATGATCCTGAGTCAAATGCTGAGGCGTCTAATGGTAAGTATTGTGGCTCAATCGCATACTGGTTTGATGAAATGAAAAAACCTAACTGCAACTTCAAAAAATGTGTTCTCGGAGCAGTAATAGCAATAGACAGTACAAATTCCACTCATTTGGAAGCTGCTGTTTCAGGAAGAAAATCAATGAGGGATGTAATCTGCAGTAACTGTAAAGACTGGCATGATCTCGTAGAAATGCTAAATGTTCCGTTCAATCCTTCAAATCATAACCATATAATCTCTTTGCTTACGGTTAAAACTACAGCCAAGAAAGATGGTGGTGCAAGATACAACATCTCGTTTGCAACAAAGTTCTGTGCATATGCCGCTATATTCCTGGAATCACAAATCAAGTATTCAAAGTACGACAATATCGTTTCTGATGCCTTACCTACATACGTTAAGGTCTATTTAGGCGAAACAAAGAATGCTTGTGAATACAAGATTAATAAGTACCAAAGAAGAAAACTTGATGATGCTGGAAACTATCAATATAGGCTTAAGGTCTATGCTGAATATGAGAATACAATTTCTAGGATATTAAACGAGCTTAGCAAGGACAATGTTTATTTAAGTAGAGAAGAATTCGACCACATTGTTTGGTATGGGCTAAAAGGATAGGTGTTATACATGACTAAAGATGACTTAAAAGCATTAATGGTTAAATGTGGCTATGATTTGAATAAAACAAATGATTTGGCGAAACATAATATTGAAGAACGCTTATATTGTGCGACACAGTTTACGACGTTTGGGTATGAGATACTGAATCGGTTATGGATTTAAGTATTTGTTTTGTGAATTCGTTTTCTTGCGTACTAATGTTCTAATTTGTAAGTGCTATCCGTAAATTGCTATATATTTTGTGCGCATTTTGATGAAGTATTCAAACACGGTGGATTGCGCTCGTTCGAGGATGGTGGCGATTCGCAAGCGGGTTTGTCCGTTGTTGGAGCGGAACGAACATGTTAAGTTTGAATTATGACGAGGAAAAAACGTGAATTGGGTTGATTTCAATATTATTTGCGTGGGCGAAAAAACGCCGGAGATATCGGAAAACGAATATTATTCTACCGAAGTCATGAATCGCAATTGCAATAAATCGCAAAAATGTTATGTCGAGAACTGGGATATTTTAAATCGGATTCAGGGTATCTGGTACGAATTTTGGAGCAAAGACGAAAAATACGACTTTTTGGTGAATTCGGATTGGGAAAATCCGGAGCGGATAGAAGACGCCGAATTGTCTTTTGCTCACGGATACAGATTGTACGTCGAGCCGGATAATCGCGATATAATCGGCGATTTGATTGCGTTTTATATCGAGAGGTCGCCCGTCGGGCAAATAATAGTTTTGTTCCGTCATCAAGGGCACGAAAGCGAACGCTTCCACAATAAAATGTCCTCAGAAGAATTTTTGGCTAATCTCGTGGACAAAAAGATATACGGAAACGTTGCCTATATCGTCGGCGAATAAAAGTCGTTGCGAAATAAATTTTTCAATAAAATCAAAAAAATTCCCACTGTGTTTTTTCTTTTTTTTTTCGTAGCCGCGTACGTCGTCGTCACTATGCTGCGTTACACAAAAAAACTGCCTGCCGCGGAATAAACGACGGTAAAAAACATTAAAAAATAAGGCGTCCGGCGCGGTATTCTGTCGTTCGGGCGCCGTTTTACTTGTATTCGGCAGGCGTATACTGTATAATAAATACATAAAAGTGCAACCGAGGGGAGTGGGAGCGGTATGAAAAAGAGTTTGAATATAGCGGCGTGTTTATTGATTGCGGTTTGTTTCGCTCTTTTTTGTGCGTGTGAAAAAGACGTAAGCTATCGCGAAGGCGTTGCCGAATATATCGCCGGCTATAAAACCGTAACCTGCAACGTAATGGAAAACCGCTATATCGAATTGTACGTCGAAAACACGATAACCCGAGAAAAGGACGAAATCGCCGATCTGTTCCGCATTTTGCAGGCAGACTATTCACGGCTTAGCGACGCGTTCGGCTTGACTACGAAAATCAAATGCTGCGTTATTCCGGAAGAGTACGTTTCGGATAGCGACGGTGCCGTGTACGGGAACGGGATTTTGCTTTGTTCCGAAAATTCGGTGCGGAGCGGAGGCTATCGCAGGGCGCTTACGGCGGCGTATATACGGTCAACCGAAACGTGGAAACAATTCGGAGCGTATGCGCGTGCGTTTGGCTGCGAATACGACAACGAACAACTTAAACTTTATTATTCCGACGGTAATGACGATCGGCTGACGCTTTTTGCGGCTTATTTTATGAATGAATTTTGCGGCGATACGGAGACGGCAGAAAAGACGGCTTGTTCGTTCGGCGAATTTGTTCTGGACAATTACGGTTACGACGGCTTTATTTCGGCGGATCTGACTGCTTACAGGAGTGAATATCTCAAATTTTTGGGCGCGGGCAGAGAGTTTCGCATTCCGTTCGACCTGTCGTGGCTTGACGGCGCGGAGTATAGCCGCAAAACCGACGGGTATCCGCTTGTGATAAAAACGCGCAACCGTACCTACAATCTCGGTGCGTTTTCCGCAAAGCGAGATACGGCAAGCTTCGATACCCCGGAGCGGGTGCTGTATCATTTGTCCGCGGGAAATGCCGAATGCGATAAAATTCTGAATTTCATTAAAAACAACGCGCCGGACAGCTACGATTTCGTTTATGAAAAATATTCCGGCAATCTCGAATACTTCGTTTCCGACCGCGAAATAAAAACGTGTTGCGACGTTGACGGCGGAAAAATATATCTGCTCGATCCGAGCGAATACGTTCACGAAACCGTGCATGCCGTCACGCTTGCCGGAAATCCGACCGACGAGGCATGGCTGGGCGAAGGCGTTGCCGAATATCTGTCGCGTTGCGTTTCCGTACATATTTCGGATATACACAACCGCTTTTATCTTTCGTTTACCGATGAAACGGCGACGGGAAATAATAAGGATTTTGTCGACGCGGTAAGCGCTCTCTATTCGGATAAAGGCGGAAAGTTCGACGACTTGCAAAGCTTCGATTTTGCGCTGATAGAGAAGTGTATCGGCGAAATAACTTTGAAAAACGGCGATTTCAAACGGCTGATAGAATTTCCGTACGCCACTACGCCGATATATAAAACCTACGTAAATTCGAGTAAGGACGGAAACGTTTTAACCTATCCCGAAGCGTACGCGTTTACCGGGTATCTTATAGAAAAATACGGTTTCGACACGGTTATCTCGTGCTGTATCCGTTACGATCCAAAGCACTCGTTCGGCTTGACTTACGACGTTTTGATAGAGGAATATTTATCTTATATTGCGCAAAGCAGCGCGGAGTTTGCGCTTTGCCTCGAACGTATCCGTCTAAAAATTATTTATTGTCAGCTAAGCCGAACGGCAAAATAAAATACGAATTGTGATAAAAAGGTTAAAAAGTCGTGTCAAACGGCTTGACTTTATAATGCGTGAGAGTTATAATATAACGGTACTGATTTGTTATAACAAATTAAACGAATACCCATTATTTCGGTATAAATTTATCGGGCTGACGAAGGCTTTGACATTCAACCTTTATTACTGGTCGTGCGGCGCGATAAAAGTAAAAATATACAGGAGAGAAGAATATGGAGTGTAAAAATTGCGGCGTCGAAAACGAAGCCGGCGCGACTTTCTGCAAAAATTGCGGCAGTCGCCTTGCGGAGTCGGAACAACCCGACACGGCGTGCAAAGAAATCGAACAGGCAGAAGTAACGGAGGCGGAAGAAGTAACGCAAACGGTCGCGGCTCAACCCTCGGAACCGAAATGGAAAAAAATATTGCGCATAACGGGATATTCGCTTGCCGCATTGGCTGCGCTTATCGCGCTTATCGGAATGCTGACGGCGGGTATTTCCATCCGTAGCGACGGCGTCCCGGACGAGAGCATAACGTTTATCGATATGATAAAAAAGCTTTCCGATTATGCAAAAAACGGCGACTTTTTCCCGATAGCGCTGGTTTCGTCGCTGACGTATGTTGCCGGCATTATAATCGTGCTGACCGGCTTTATCCTGACGACGGTAAGGTTTATACAATACCTGACGGGCAAATCCGATAAAAAATTCCTCGGATCGGCGGCTAAATCGGTTATGGCTTTTGTCGGAGCCTCGCTTGCCGCGACTTCGGTGGGCTATTTGGGAATGGAAGGATACGAATATACGGTGGGCAGATCTACGGAAACCGCGATGATTTTAAGTTGCGCGTTGCTTCTTGCGGGCACGATTTGCGTAACCGTGGCTACGTTTACGAGCCGGCCGCTTAAAATTGCCGTTACGAAATGCGTTTTCGCGGCAGTGGGTATTGCGGCGGGAACGGCAGTCGCGTTTATGGGTCTTAAAAACGGATGCGTTGAGAGCGGCGTCACGCGCGCTTATCTGCGTTTTGCGGACGGAAGTTTCGAGTCTGTTTACATGCTGGAATGCGCTGCGATAAGCAATGTTGCGGTAATCATTCTTTCGGCGTTGGCTGCCTCGGCTTTTTTCAGCCTTCTGGACGACAACGTAAAGGTTGCGGCTATTATCGATTCGGCGATAGCGTGCGCATTCTCTTTGAGCATGTACCTGTTCGTCTTCGCTTCGTCCTTGCTTCTGGAAAAACAGGAGATGATTAACGGACCGGTAGTAAAGATTATTTTCGTCGTGGTCGTCGAGCTTGCCGTTGCGATAGCCACGAGTATTACGGTTAAACAAATGTCCAAAAAAGCCGTTGCGAATAAATAATTCAGATAAATGCGATTGCGCGTCGTGCAGGCGCGAATGCGTTTTAAGGAGATTAAACTATGATTTGTAAAAAATGCGGAACCGAAAACGACCAATCGGCAGTTTTCTGTAAAAGCTGCGGCAATCGTCTGGACGGTAAAATCAAATGCCCCGGCTGCGGAGAGTACAGCGACGAGGGCAGCGCTTTCTGCGTTCATTGCGGAGCCCGTATAGACGGCAAAAAACCTTGCCCCAAATGCGGCGCGTTGTCCGACGGTAAATTCTGTCAGGCGTGCGGAGCTTCTCTCGAAGAGAAAAAAACGCCCGCGCCCGCCCCGGTAAAACCTCAACCCGCACCCAAAAGCACGCCCGCGCCCATAACTTATTACAGAAGAGAGCCGTTTACGCTGTGGCAGAAAATATTGCGCATCGTGGGCAATTCGCTGGCAATGGCTGCGGTAACGTTCGCGTTTGCGTTTATGTTTATGTCCGGTCTTAAAACCACGCTCGCCGGCGAAGAAAATCCAAAAGTAACGTATTATCTTTTCGAGATTTTCGGCGACGTCGATAAAATCATAACCAATAATCCCAACGTCAACACCGCGCCGCTGCTGATACAGGCAATAATCGCGTTTGCCATTTACGCCACGCTGCTGATATACGTGTTGGTTTGCTGGATAACGAGCATCGTCAACTTCATAAAGACTACCAAAGGCGGCTGCCGTTACACCATTTTAACCAAAGCCACTGCTGCCGTTTGCTTCTATATACTGGCAAATATGGTCGTGCTTACGGCGTATTACAGTTGCATAGATTCGGGCAGCGAGATAAAAACGGCGTTAAACAAGTCCACCGAAACGGGAATGGCGGTGTCGGCTGCGCTTATTATCCTTTCCATAACGTGCATTGCGGCTTCGGAATGGAGAAAGGGCAATATAGCTCACAATATCGTCAAATACGTTACTACCGCCTGCGGCATAGCTTCCGCGGCGATAATGCTGTCGGTATTGTACACCAACGGCGTGAAAGTTGAGGAAGGTTCGTATAAAGCCGTGGTTAACCCGTTTACGGCAACGTACGCGGCGTATGACGAGATCGACGCAAACGTGTTCCTTTTAGGCTGCGGTGGCGTGTTCAATATAATCGCGGTTGCCTATTTCGGCGCCATAATCAAGGCGTTCGTCGACGGAGTCGAGGACTACGTGGAAAAGAACGTCATCGTCAATTCCGCAGTGTGCTTCGGCTTTATCGTGACGGCGATTGCCGCTTTGAATCTGGGCTGTCAGGACAGCGTTATGACGATGGCAAACGCCATTCCTTCGTTAGTGTCCGGCGCGGTAACGCTTGCGGTTGCGATAACCACGTTCGTTTTGCGCAAGAAATTCGTCGTAAAACCGCCCAAGCCCGCGGCTCCCGCACCCGAAGAAGCTCAGCCCGCTCAGACGGCAAACTAAAATAAATATCGGCTTAACCGCCGCTTTTAAAATCAAAAACGACCCGAGGAAATATAACTTCGGATCGTTTTTTTAGTAGAAAAGCCGAGCGCTCGTGCCGCGTTTATAAAAATCACAAAGCCGACTTATATGCGTTTCCCCAATCGGACAGAGCGTCGAGAACGGGCTTCAAGGTTTTTCCCAGTTCCGACAGAGAATATTCAACGCGCGGCGGAACTTCGGCAAACGCTTCGCGCTCGATAAGCCCGTCTTCTTCCAGCTCGCGAAGATTGTCGGTAAGCACTTTTTTGCTTAGCCCCGGAATGCTTTTTATAAAATCCGAAAAGCGCTGCACCCCGGTGTAAATGAGATTGCGCAGAATAAGCAGTTTCCATTTGTTTCCGATAAGCCGAACGGTGGTTGCAACCGGGCATTCGGGCAGTTCTTCTTTGGTCAACATAAAAAATCACCTCGTTTTTTGTTAATATTATAGCTTTTTCGCTCGGAATTGTCAATGGTTTCAAAAAGAAACCAAGTAACCAATTTATTATCCGGTAATAGAAAAGTAACGTTCGTGCGAAAAAAATTCAATCGTGCTATACTGTGCTTGCAATCGATGAGATTGCGTAAAATATTTTTTTCGGAGGCACATTATGAACAAAAACACGTTTGAAGCCGTCAGGCTTGAAAAAGGAGAAGTAAACGTTTACGATTTCGGAGCAATAAAGCTGCACGCGTACAGAACCGACGACCCCATAAGCGACGAGGTTTTCGTTGTAGAGAAAAACGGACGGGCGGTAGTTATCGAGTCGCCCTGCTTTTTCGACAACGAACGGGCGCTTGCGGACTACGTGAAAAACATGAAAGTCGAGGGAATGCTTATTTCCTATCACGCTGCCGGCGGCGAATTTTTGCCCGGCGTTAAAAAGTACGCCACCGCTTCGGCTAAAAAGTACGGCGAAGAAGGCGGCGGCAAAGCGCTTATCGACAATTTTACTAACGCGTTCGGCGCGGCGTTTGACAAAAAAATACATGAAATCACGGATATTTTGCCCGCAGGCAGCGTTAATATCGGCGGTATCGAGTTTATAATCACGCCCAACGACGAGGCGTACACGATCGAAATCCCCGAAATAGGCGCGGTTTACACGCATATGATGGGGCACGATTGCCATTCGATAGTGGCAAACGCCTGCCATGCCGACGCCATTATCGCCGAGCTTAAAGCGTACGAGGAAAAGGGCGTAACCTTTATTCTCACTTCGCACTATACGCCCGAAGATCTCAAAGACGCCGAAACCAAAATAGCTTATCTCGAAAAACTGAAAGAGCTTGCCGCGGAAAGCAAAGCGGCGGACGAGTTCAAGGCAAAAGTAAGCGAGAATTTCCCCGGTTACGGCGGCGAAAATTATCTGGACATGACCGCGCATATGTTTTTTGCGTAAAATACGCGGGCAAGGGGGCGGCACGGCAACCACCGAGCCGCTTCCCACTCGCTTTTAAAGGAGTAAAAATGACCGATCTCGACCTACTTATAGAAATACTGTGCGGGGAGCGAGGCGAAGAGGTCCCCGTTTTAAGCGAGGACGAAAAGCCCGATTATTTCCGCGCGCTGTGCAACGTTCGCCCGCCCGTGCAGGCTACGGCGGAATTTTTATCTTTGCAGGACCGATACCTTAAAGAAAAGGTGCGGCAAAAAGGCGTAGCGGACGTCGATCGCCTTTCGTTTAAGAACGGCGTTTGCCTCTTCCGCGGAGATATCACCCGTCTCAACGCCGACGCGATAGTAAACGCCGCAAACCCGGCAATGCTGGGGTGTTTTCACCCGTTACACGGCTGCATCGACAACGCGATTCATTCGGCGGCGGGCGTGCAGGTAAGGCTGGACTGCAACGATATCATGAAAGGCGGACAGGCGAAAGTCGGCGAGGTTATCGTAACGAAAGCGTACAATCTGCCCGCAAGGTTTATTTTTCACACCGCCGGACCGATAGTATACGGTAAAACGACCCGAAAAAATCAAACGGATCTGAAAAAGTGTTACGTCGGCTGTCTTGAAAAGGCGGCGGAGCTCAATCTGAAAAGCGTTGCTTTTTGCTGTATTTCCACCGGCGTGTACGGCTATCCGCAGCAGGAAGCGGCTTGCGTCGCGACAGACGCCGTAACGCGGTTTCCCGCCGTGATCGGCGGCAAATTAAAGGTTATTTTCGACCTTTTTACGGAGAACGACTATGAAATTTACAAGCGGATTATCGGATAAAGCCGAGCGCGTAAAAGAATATCTCGAAAACGCCGAAGCGGTGGTTATCGGCGCGGGAGCGGGACTTTCGACCGCCGCGGGATTTACTTATTCGGGCAAGCGCTTTCACGAAAATTTCCACGATTTCGAGGCGAAGTACAACTTTCACGACATGTATTCGGGCGGCTTTTACCCGTACGAAACGCCCGAGGAATACTGGGCGTACTGGTCGAGATATATTTCGGTAAATCGCTATACGGACGCGTCCAAGCCGACGTACGACAGGCTTCTGCAAGCGGTAAAGGACAAAAATTACTTCGTAATCACCACCAACGTGGATCACTGTTTTCAAAAAGCGGGGTTCGATAAGCGCAGGCTTTTTTACACGCAGGGCGACTACGGCTTGTTTCAGTGTTCGGCGCCGTGCCACGATAAAACTTACGACAACGAAGAAATTGTTCGCAAAATGGCGGAAAATCAACGCGATATGAAAATTCCGTCCGATCTCGTGCCGAAATGCCCGGTGTGCGGCAGACCCATGACGATGAACCTGCGCGCGGACGACAAATTCGTCGAGGACGAGGGCTGGCACGCGGCTTGCGAAAGGTACGAAAAATTTCTGTCCGAAAACGAGAATAAAAAAGTTCTGTTTTTAGAGCTCGGAGTGGGCTTCAATACGCCCAGAATTATCAAGTATCCGTTTTGGAAAATGACGTGCGACAACCAAAAAGCCCGCTACGTTTGCGTTAACGCGGACGACGAACTGCTTCCGTATGAAATAAAACCGCGCTCGGTTTACGTAAGCGCGGATATAGACGAATTTTTAATCGAACTCAACGCCCGTTGAACGCGTGGGGCGGATTTGCAAAAAGTTTAAAAATCGGGAGTGTAACTTTTGTCCGACGAGGAGCGCAGCTGCGAATAGCCCTCTATGCCGCGTTCGGCGGCGCGGGAAAGCACGCTGTCGTACTCGTAGGAAGTTACTCTGCGGTTTAAGTTTTTGTACGGCGAATTGTTGAAGTCGGGCGTGTACTGGCTCATTATCGACATGTACGCGCCGGGGAAATTATCGGCAACGTAGCCCACCGTTTCCACGCTTTCGGCGCGGTGACCGGGCAGAACGAGGTGGCGGATAACTACGCCGCCCGTAATAATTCCGTCGTCGTTTATTTCGACGCGCGGCTTTAATTGCAGCATTTTTTCAATCGCTCGCTTTGCGACTTCCGGATAATCGGGCGCAAGCGAGTATTTTTTTGCCGTTTCGGGGTTTATATACTTGAAATCGGGCAGATAAACGTCTATAAAGCCGCCGAGCGCCTCGATTTGTTCGGGCAGATCGTATCCGCCGCTGTTGTAAACTATCGGCTTGTCGGTGATTTTTCTTATTTCTTCCAGGTATTCGCCGAGATACGGGGTGTAGGGAGTGGGCGACACGAGGTCCACGCTTTCGGCGCCCGCGTCCAGCAACTTTTTAATCTCTTTTGTAAATTCCCCTTTCGATACGGGCTTTCCGAAGTTTTCCGCGCCGCTTATCGCCGCGTTCTGGCAATAGCAACAACGCAGATTGCAGCCCGAAAAGAACACCGCCGCGGTGCCGTTTTTTCCGCAAATACCGGGTTCTTCCCACTTGTGAAGCATAAATCTGGACACGAAAACGCCGTCCGGAATACGGCAAAAGCCTTCTCCGCGCGGTTTATTGCATTTTCGGGGGCAACACGAGCAAATCATAGTCTATCCCAAAAGCGCGATTGCGATGTTGCAGTACACCATCAGCGACAGCGCGTCCACGATGGTGGTGATTATCGGGCTTGCCACGACGGCAGGGTCAAGCTTAACCGCTTTTGCGATAAGCGGAAGCGAGCAGCCCACGAATTTCGCCGCCACGATCGTGATAGCCAGCGACAACGACACGATAAACGCGATCATGGGGGTGTAGGCAAAGCCGAAAAGCAGTCTGTCCACGAGCGTCAGCTTGGCAAAGCAGACCAGTCCCAGTGACAGCGCAAGCAGAATACCTGTGCGCAGTTCTTTCCACTGAACGCGGAACAAATCCTTGAATCGTATCTGGTCGAGCGCCAGTCCGCGGATGACGGTGACGCACGCCTGCGAACCCGCGTTTCCGCCCGTGTCCATAAGCATGGGTACGCACGCGATCAGAAGCGAGCCGCCCAGCGCGCTTAAATGTTCTTCGTAATTGTTGAGAATAAGTCCCGTAAAGGTTGCCGAAATCATAAGGATGAGTAGCCAGGGCAGACGGTGCAGGAATATGCTTATTACGCCTGTTTTGAGATAGGGCTTGTCGGACGGCACTATTGCGTGAATTTTTTCGATATCCTCGGTGTTTTCCGCTTGCATGACGTCCATTGCGTCGTCGACGGTTACGATGCCCACAAGCCGTTCTTCGTTGTCTACGACCGGCAGTGCCAGAAAGCCGTACTTGTTGATAAGCCGCGCGACTTCTTCCTTGTCGTCCGAAGTGTGGCAGTAAATCACGTTGTCTATCATTATGTCTTTCAACACGGTGCCGGGATCGTTTAACATCAGCGTTTTTGCCGTCACTATGCCGATAAGCTTGCTCTTGTTGTCGGTGACGTAGCAGGTGTATATCGTTTCCTTGTCTATGCCGGTTTTGCGTATCTGGTCGAACGCTTCTTTAACCGTCATGTCGGGGCGAACGCGCACGAATTCCACCGTCATTATGCTGCCGGCGGTGTCTTTACCGTACTTTAATATCTCGTTTATGCCGGCGCGCATTTCGCTGTCGGACTGCGCCAGCATACGCTTTACGACGTTTGCAGGCATTTCTTCTATAATGTCAACCGTATCGTCCACGAACAGTTCGTCCATGACCGCTTTCAGTTCTTTATCGGACAGCTTGTCGATTAAAAACTGTTGAAGTTCGGAGTCCAGTTCGACGAACGTGTCCGCCGCAAGCGCTTTGGGGAGTATGCGGAAAACTATCGGAATTTCTTCTTTGTCGATTTCCGAAAAGATTTTTGCTATATCGACCGCGGGAATGGAGGCGAGAAGAGGCTTTAAAACCTTGAAATTCTTGTCTTCTAAAAGTTCCTTGATTTCTTCTTCTTCGGCAATACGCAGAACGACGTTTTTGGGCATGTCTTCGATTATGTCCACCGTGTCGCCGACGGACACTTCGTCCATGACCTCTTTAAGCTGGTCGTCGTGCAATCCCGAAAGAATGATTTTCTGTCTGTCGGCGGGCAGTTCGACAAGCGCGTCCGCAACCGTGTCCGGGTTTAATTCGCGGCACAAAAGTACGAGGTCGCCGTCCGCAACTTCGCCGAGTACGCCGGCAAGCGCTTCGGGGGTGTAATCCTCCAGCATATTCGCCATGCCGACAAAATCTCTATTCTGATAGAGAGCGTTTAATTGTTTATCCATAATGCTACCTTTGCTTTGAAAGGGAAACGCCGGCAGCGCAAACTTTTTTTAACGCCGGGAGAAGGCTTTTTCTCGTCTTCGCCCTAACGGGTCTGCGCTTAAACTACTGTCGTTATCCATCGTAAGCCTCCTCCTGAAAATTATTTCCGGTATCATTATAGTCTTCGGGCGGCGATAAGTCAACCCGTGGGGCGAGGTTTTTTGCAAAAAATCGTAATTTTTTTGTAAACCCGCTTGTCAACCGCTTGAAAAAAACGCCCGGATTTGGTATAATATATGTTCGCAAGAAAATAAACGGAAGGATAAAATGAAGTTAGATTTCGACAGTTTGTACAATGAATGTAAGCGCGACGTTTTCGCCGCGGGCAAGGAAGTTTTCTACGACGACTCCGTAAAGCGCATGTTAAAGCAGGACGAGGAGGGCAAAACCGCGGTTACCGCCCTGGTAAAGGACGGCGGATTCAAAAACGTCCGCATAGTTTTCGACGAAACAGGCGGACTTTACGAATATTCGTGCGACTGCGGCGAGTGTTCGCACGAAAACGGACCTTGCAAGCACGTCGTGGGCACGGCGCTTTCGTACGAGGAAAAACATCCCTCGGAAGAAAAAGACGCTTCGGTTCCCGAAAAAAAATCGGACGCGGACGTGGGCAATCTCGTGTACGCATACAATAAAAAACGCCGCAAAAACGTGGGCGGCGACGAGGTTTACAAAGCCGAGCTTACGCCGTATATCACGTTCGGAAAAGGCGGCGAACTCAGCTTTACGGTGGGTCACCGCAAGCAATACGTGGTTAAAGACGTAGCCGGCTTTATCGCCGATTTTAACGAGTGCAAGTACCGTAAGTACGGCGTCGCGCTCGAACTTTACCACAACGAGGGCAGTTTTTCGGAACAGTCCAACAAACTTATTAAGTTTATAGCCAAGTGCCTTGCCGAAAAGGGGCCCGACTATCAGACAAAAACGCCCGCCGTTCTGCCGCTTACCGGAGCGGAACTGGACAAGTTTTTTTCGCTGTACGAGGGCAAACTGGTGGGCAAAACGAGAAGCGAACATTGGGCGTTTACCACAACCGACGCAGCTTTGCCCATTGCGATTACCGTTTGCACGGCTTCGGGCGGATATCTCGTCAAAATGAACTGCTTCGACGTGTACTACGT
>CAKQJJ010000020.1 GCA_934247335.1 uncultured Clostridia bacterium
TCCGGCGCCGGGGCCTTTGACGAAAACTTCCACGCTGCGCAATCCGTGTTCTTTTGCCACGAGAGCTGCTTTTTCACAAGCCTGCTGAGCGGCAAAAGGAGTGCTTTTTCTCGAACCGCGGAATCCGAGCGCGCCTGCGCTGCAAGCCGCGATTGCGTTACCCTGTTCGTCGGTAAAGGTGATGAGCGTGTTGTTGAACGACGCGTGAATATGAACCTGACCTTTATCTACGTTTTTGGTAATTCTCTTCTTTACTGTTTTCTTAACTGCCATAGTAACCTGTCTCCTTACTTATCAGCCTTCTTGGCGCGACCTACGGTGCGCTTCGGACCCTTGCGGGTACGAGCGTTCTGCTTGGTGTTCTGACCGCGAACGGGAAGACCTTTACGATGTCTTACTCCGCGATAGCAGCCGATTTCCATAAGTCTCTTGATGTTGAGTGCGATTTCTCTGTGAAGATCGCCTTCGGTCACCACGTGCTTTTCAATATAGCTACGAAGCGCGTTTTCCTGTTCGTCCGTCAGGTCTTTGACGCGGATGTCGGGATCGACGTTCGTTGCTTCCAAAATCTTGTTTGCCAAGGGGCGACCGATACCGTAGATGTAGGTAAGTCCGATCTCTACCCTTTTCTCTCTGGGCAAATCAATACCAGCTATTCTTGCCATTGTTAACTCCTTTAAATATTTGTGTTATCATATCTGAAACGCTTTTTCCGGCAAGCCATGGAATGTTGGCTTATCGCCTTCCGAAACGGTATTTTTCGATATTCGTTTTGCGCTTTCCCTCGTAGCGGGGCAGGCGCGTAAGGTTTTTTATCTTCATTTCGAGCGGCGGCTTCGGTTCGGTCTTTCGCCGCGCTTAAAAATCGGAAAAGAACTGTGCAAACGAGGCTGTAAAAAGTCGATTTCGCGCCCGTTTGCCATTCTATATTATATATAGGCGGTTTTCGCCTTGTATATAAGCGTGATTTGGCATAATTTCCGTGCCGTTCAAGCCGCGTGAAGCGGAGAAAAACGACCCGAAAAACGCATAAAATCCCCCGCATACGCCAATAGCCCTATTGTGAAAATAGGACTTGCGGGGGCGATTATACAGAGGCTTATCAGCCTTGTCTTTGTTTGTGGTTGGGATACTTGGAACAAATAACCATTACTTTGCCATGGCGTTTGATTACCTTGCACTTATCGCACATGGGCTTAACTGAAGATCTGACTTTCATAATGTTCTCCTTAATTCTTGTTTCTGTAAGTAATACGTCCTTTCGTAATGTCGTAAGGCGACATTTCGATTTTGACGGTATCTCCTTCGAGTATTCTGATGTAGTGCATTCTTATTTTGCCCGAAATGGTACAAGTGACGATATGCCCGTTTTCGAGCTGCACCTTGAACATAGCGTTTCTCAGGCACTCGACGACTTTTCCGTCAACTTCAATGTTATCTTCTCTCGGCATTTAAGACCTCCAAATACATCCGAAATTTAATTGAACCGTTTAAGCGCGGTTCGCACGTCGCTGTCGAGCTTTACGTTTTGGATTATTTCGTCCGACAACAATTCGACGTGTTTTATTCGCTTTTGCTTGGGATTATCGAGCTTACGGTATTCGCCGTCGGAAAGCAACACGAAGTCGGCATTCAATACGGCTACCACCAGATAAACTCTTCCGGCGTCGTGCCCTTTAAGGCTTTTTACAACGTAACCTACCTGCATAATTTACTCCGTAGCTGCATAATCTCGATAACGCAAATTTCACGCAAATGATATTATACCACAAAATCGTACCGTTTGTAAACTGTTTTGCGGGGTAAAAATCTCGATTTTAGCAGATAAAATCAAAATTATAGCGTTAAAATCTCGATTTTATCGGATAAAATCAAAATCGTGTTCTCGTAATGAGCGCTCGGGCGTCCGTCGCGAGTGACGCACACGTCCCAATCGTCCACGGGAACAAACCTCACGTCCGGGCTGCCGGCGGTTATCATCGGCTCGATTGCGAGACAATAACCTTCTTTAAGTACGGGTCCGGTGCCGGCTATTCCATAGTTGGGAATTTCGGGATCTTCGTGCAAAGCTCTGCCGATACCGTGACCGGTCATGCAACGAACGATACCGAAGCCGAAGCTTTCGACGTACGTCTGGATGGCGTGAGAAACATCGCCCAGGCGTTTGCCGACGCGCACCTGCTCCACTCCTTTGAAGAAGCTTTCGCGGCACACTTCTATCAGTTTACGTTTTTCAAAGTCAACTTCGCCGACGGGAAAAGTACGGGCGGCGTCGCCGTTGAAGCCCTTGATTTTGGCTCCGACGTCCACGCTGACTATTTCGCCTTCGCGCAGAACGCGTTCGGACGGAACGCCGTGTACGATTTCTTCGTCGATGGAAATGCAGGCGGTTGCCGGGAATCCGTACAAATGCTTGAAGTTGGGCACCGCACCTCTGCTTCTGATGAAGTTTTCCATCAGCTGATCGAGTTCGGCGGTTGAGATACCGGGTTTGACGTACGGCTCGATGAATTTAAGCGTGTCGCCCACTATCTTGCCGGCTTCGCGCATGCGTGCCTGCTCGTGACTGTTTTTTATCGTGATCATTAGTCTTTAAGCGCCTCGAGAATTGCCTGATATACTTCGTCGATAGTCTGCATACCGTCAACGTTTACGAGTACGCCCTGTTTTTTGTAGAAATCGATGAGCGGCGCCGTTTCGTTTTTGTAAACGTTAAGGCGCGACTTGACGGTTTCTTCAGTGTCGTCCGCTCTCTGAATAAGTTTACCGTCGCATTTTTCGCAATTATCGTCTTTTTTGGTCGAAACGTGATAGCTTTCGCCGCATTTTTCGCAAACGCGTCTGCCGGTAATTCTGTCCACGAGCTTTTCGAGATCGACGTCGAGATTGATTACGTAGTCGATATCGGTAAGTCTGTCCAAAGCTTCGGCTTGTGCGATCGTGCGGGGGAATCCGTCGAGGAGGAAACCGTTTTTGCAGTCCGGTTCGTTAATTCTCTGTTCGACGATGCCCACGACAACTTCGTCGGGGACCAGCTGTCCGCGATCGATGTACGATTTTGCTTTTAATCCGAGGGGAGTTCCTTCCTTGATGTTTTTACGGAAAATATCTCCGGTGGAAATATGCGGAATACCTTTTTCGGCGGCAATGCGCACAGCCTGAGTACCTTTGCCGGCTCCGGGCGCGCCCAATAAAATCAGATTCATAAATACACCTCTAAATTAAGTGGCTTTATCCAAGCCCTTCGCAATGCGGCAGACTTGGATAAAGCGTGTTTATATTCGATTGTTTTTACGCCCGAATTATTTCAGGAAACCTTTGTACTGCTTCATCATCATAAGACTTTGCAGCTGCTTGTCGAGTTCGAGACCGACCGAAACGATAATGAGCATTCCGGTTGCCGTCATGGAAGTGACCAGCGTATTGTTTCCGAAAGTGATGAAAGTGAACAGCAGGCTGGGAATAAGAGCGATGAACGCAAGGTAAATTGCGCCGAACAGCGTGATACGCTTGGAGATCTTATTCAGAAGTTCGTAAGTGGGCTTGCCGGGACGAGTTCCGGGGATAAATCCGCCGTACTGCTGCAAGTTTCTTGCAACTTCGTCGGGTTTGAACTGGAGCGTAGCGTAGAAGTAGCTGAACGCCAGTATCAGAAGAGCCATTGCGATGGAATACAGCCAGGTGCCGGTACCCATATATTTGGTCCACCAAAGGTGCAGTCCCGTGTTGGGCCAGAAGATCTGACCGAGCATCTGCGGGAAAGTGATGATGGCGGATGCAAAGATGATGGGCATGACGCCGCTTGCGTTTACTTTAATCGGGATGTTGGTATTCTGACCGCCGTACTGCTTTCTGCCTTTAATCTGCTTTGCATACTGTACGGGAATTCTTCTTTCGGCAAGGTCTACGAAGACGATAAGACCGAAAATGAGAACTGCCATCAGGATGAAGCCGAGCAAGGACCAGATTGCAAGCTGATCGCCGTCGATAATGTTCTTAATGGTAGCGACCAGTGCGAGATCCGCGGTAGACAAGATTCCGATGAAGATGAGAAGGGAGATACCGTTACCGATACCGATTTCGGTAATTCTCTCACCCATCCAGGTTGAAAACATTGATCCTGCAACGAGCATAATCACGATGCTTGCGCCGATAACCCACTTATTTGCGAATATCGTGCCGGAATACATGGTGTCGGACAGACCGCCTGCGTTGTTCCACATAACGGTGATGCCGATAGCCTGTATAAGAGCAAGCCCAAGCGTAACGTATCTGGTTATCGTGTTAAGCTTCTTTCTGCCTTCCTCGCCCTGTTTGGAATATCTTTCGAGAGCGGGGATAGCGGCTCCGAGGAGCTGCACGATAATGGACGCGTTGATGTACGGAGATATTCCCAGCGCGAGTATTGCGCCGTTGGACAGCGCGCTACCGGTGATTGCCGACAGAAGTCCCAGAAGGTTGTTGCTTTCGGTTGCCGTGAATACTTCTTTATCTATGCCCGGAACAGGGAGCCAGCAGCCGATACGATACAGGAACAGCAACGCCAGCGTAATCAATATCTTAGTGCGAATCTCCTTATTCTTGAATGCATTTATCAATGTACGAAACATTATAACACCTCAACCTCTCCGCCAAGTTCCTTAATCTTCGCTTCTGCGGATTTGGTGAACTTATTTGCCTTAACGGTGAGTTTCTTGGTGAGGTTTCCGTCGCCGAGAACTTTAAGTCCGCAAGGCTGTGCTTTGCTTACAAGACCTTCGGAAAGAAGGTATTCGAGGGTAACAACGGTACCCTCTTCGAGCTGCTCGAGGTCGCCGATATTTATAACGGTGTACACTTTTTTCCAGTTGTTGTCGAAACCGCGTTTAGGCAGTCTGCGGGCGAGGGGCATCTGACCGCCTTCGAAGCCGATTCTGACTCCGCCGCCGCTTCTTGCCCACTGACCTTTATGACCTTTACCGGAGGTTTTGCCCAGTCCGCTGCCAACGCCGCGGCCCAGTCTTCTTTCGCCGGTTCTTGCACCCTCTGCGGGTTTTAATTCCTGTAATTTCATAGTTATGCCTCCACTTCTTCAACTTCGACAAGGTGCTTGACTACGAAAATCATACCGCGTACCGAAGGAGTGTCTTCGCGAACGACGCTGGAATGAATTTTCTTAAGTCCCAGTGCCTGAACGGTTTTCTGCTGTTTCTCCAGTCTTCCGCTTGTGCTCTTAACGAGAGTTATTTTTAATTTCTTTTCTGCCATAATTCACCTACCCAAGGATCTCTTCGACGGTCTTGCCGCGCATAGCAGCCACCTGTTCGGCGGTGCGGAGCGATTTAAGTCCGTTGATAGTAGCCTTTACACAGTTAATGGGGTTTCTCGAACCGTAGCATTTAGTGGTGATATTCTTGATACCCACGAGTTCGACCACCGCACGAACAGAACTTCCTGCGATGACACCGGTACCTTCGGGAGCCGGCAACATAAGCACGTTGGACTTTCCGAAATTTCCGTTGGTCTTGTGGGGGATGGTATCGCCTGCGACGGACACCGTGAACATGCTGTGCTTTGCAGCTTCCTCAGCCTTTTTGATAGCTTCGGGGACTTCGGTTGCCTTTCCGGTACCGTAGCCGACTTTGCCCTTGCCGTCTCCGACGACTACGAGCGCTGCGAATCTCATGTTGCGGCCGCCTTTAACGGTCTTGCTTATACGATTGACCGAAACGAGCTTTGTGGTAAGCCCGTCGTCCGGTCTTAATTCTTCACGTTCTCTCTTTGCCATAGTAAAGTAACCTCCTGTCAGAATTCGAGACCGGCTTCTCTTGCGGCTTCCGCAAGCGCCTTAACTCTACCGGTATACAGATAGCCGCCTCTGTCGAAGACGACGCACTTGATACCCTTTTCGAGAGCTTTTGCCGCAACGTCCTTGCCTACAGCCTTAGCGGCTTCGGTCTTGGTCATGCCTTCGACGTTCATTCCCTTTGCGATAGTGGACGAAGAAACGAGGGTGTTGCCTGCTTCGTCGTCGATTATCTGAACGTAGATGTTGGAAGTCGAACGATAAACGTTAAGACGGGGCATTTCTGCCGTGCCGCTGACCTTTGCTCTTACGCGCAAATGTCTTTTCTGTCTTACTGCATTTTTATTTTCTTTCTTAATCATAGTCTATTCTCCTTACTTACCGGCAGTCTTGCCCTCTTTTCTGACAACGACTTCGTCAGAATAATGCAAACCGTAACCGTGATAAGGCTCAACCTTTCTCTTGGATCTGATGTTTGCGGCAACCTGTCCTACCTGCTCCTTGGAGATACCGGTCACGACGACGGTGTTGGCGTCGGGGCAAGTAATGGTAACGCCTTCGGGCGCTACGAACTCTACCGGATGAGAGTATCCGAGGCTCATGGTCAGCTTGTTTCCGCTGACGGCAGCTTTGTAACCGACGCCGGCGATAACCAAAGTTTTGCTGAACGGGGTAACTACGCCCTGAACCATGTTTGCGATGAGCATTCTGTAAAGACCGTGCATGGACTTGGTTTCTTTAAGTTCGTTATGACGTTCGAGGGTAACGACGTTGCCGTCAACCTTTACGTCGATAGCGTGAGTAGCTATTTTCTGGGTCAAAGTTCCCTTGGGTCCCTTAACGGTAACCAGATTATCTTTGTAATCTACGGTTACGCCTGCGGGAACGGTGATATGCATTCTACCAATTCTTGACATAGCAACCTCCGATTACCAGATGTAGGCGAGAACTTCGCCGCCGATCTTGTTTTTGCGAGCTTCCTTATCGGTCATCACACCCTTGGAGGTGGAGATGATTGCGATTCCCAATCCGTTGAGAACGCTGGGAAGATCTTCGCATCCGCAATATACGCGCAGACCGGGTTTGGACACTCTTTTGAGGTTGGAGATTACTTTTTCTCCGTGAGCGCCGTATTTCAGGGTGATTACGATATTGCTGTGGCCGTTTTCCTCAACCACTTCTGCGTTTTTGATAAAGCCTTCGTTAAGAAGAATGTCCACGATGGACTTCTTCATTTTGGAGGCGGGTACGGTGACGGTTTCGTGTTTTGCCGTCATTGCGTTTCTGATTCTTGTAAGCAAATCTGCTATGGGATCTGTAACTACCATATTAACCTCCTATTACCAACTCGACTTCTTTACGCCGGGGATTTCACCCTTGTAAGCCAAGTTTCTGAAACATATACGGCAGATACCGTACTTTCTCAAAACAGCGTGGGGTCTTCCGCAGATAGAGCATCTCGTATAAGCGCGGGTGCTGAACTTCGGAGTTTTCTGCTGCTTGTTGATCATTGCTTTTTTAGCCATTTTATTATCTCCTTAATCCTGTTAGTTCTTGAAAGGCATTCCAAGCTTTACAAGAAGCGACTTTGCCTCGTCGTCGGTTTTAGCGGTGGTGACGATGCAAACGTCGAAACCGCGCACTTTTTCCACCAGTTCGTAAGAAACTTCGGGGAAAATGATGTGCTCTTTGATACCGAGCGCGTAATTTCCTCTTCCGTCGAACGCTTTACCGTTGATACCGCGGAAGTCTCTGACGCGCGGGAGCGCGATGGAGATAAGCTTATCGAGGAATTCGTACATTTTGGCTCCGCGCAGAGTTACCATTGCGCCGACAGCCTGGTCCTGTCTGAGCTTGAAGTTTGCAACCGACTTTTTAGCTTTCGTTACGATGGACTTCTGTCCGCAGATAGCTTCCAGTTCTTTGATTGCAAGGCTCATGCTCTTGGAGTTGTCCTTGACGTCGCCCAATCTCATGTTGACGACGATCTTTTCGAGAGCGGGGACTTCGTTTATGTTTTTATAACCTTTTTCTTTGATGAGAGCGGGAACGATTTCCTCTTTGTACTGCTTCAGAAGACGGTTTCTCTCATTAGTTGCAGTTGCCATAATTAAGCCTTACCCTCCTTTACGCCTGAGCTTCGTCGGCTTTCTTGGACTTTTTGGTCTTTTTAGCCGGAGCTTCGGTGTTCTCGGTTGCCGTTTTAGCGGTTTTGGAAGCTTTTTTAGCAGCTTTCTTGTCCGTTTTTTCGGCTTTGACGTCGAGAGCCGCGCCGCACTTGTGGCATACGCGAATCTTCTTGCCGTCGATTACTTTATTTTCCACTCTGGTAGCCTTGCCGCAAGCGGGGCAGAGGATCATGACGTTACTTGCGTCGATGGTGCCGTTTTTCTTTTCGATACGGCTCTGCTCGTTAGCGGAACGCGCCTTGACGTGTTTGGTGATTTCGTTTGCGCCGTCGACTACTACTCTGCCGGTCTTGGGGCTTGCGGAAAGAACTTTTCCGGTTTTGCCCTGATCTTTGCCGGTGAGGATTACGACGTTGTCGCCTTTTTTAACATTTAAACTCATTTTTCTGCCTCCTCGTTAAATTACTTCCGGAGCGAGAGATATAATCTTCATATAATCTCTGTCGCGAAGTTCTCTTGCGATCGGTCCGAAGATACGAGTTCCTCTCGGCTGCTTCTGGTTGTCGATGATTACCGCCGCATTGTCGTCGAAACGGATATGCGATCCGTCGGGACGATTGATACCCTGATGAGTACGAACGATTACCGCCTTAACGACGTCGCCTTTCTTGACGGTGCCGCCGGGGGTAGCGCTCTTGACGGAGGCGATGATAACGTCGCCGATGTTGCCGCTTCTACGGAAAGAACCGCCCAAAACGCGGATACACATAAGCTCCTTAGCGCCGCTGTTGTCAGCAGCCTTTAAGTATGACTGTGGTTGTATCATAATTGTTTCTCTCCTTATTTAGCCTTCTCAACAATCTCGACGACTCTCCAGCACTTATCCTTGGAAAGATGTCTGGTTTCTTCGATGATGACGGTATCGCCGATACCGCATTCGTTCTTTTCGTCGTGAGCTTTGAGCTTCTTGGTCTTATTGATGGTCTTTTTATAAAGAGGATGCTTTGCCTTATCCTTAATGGCGACTACTACGGTCTTATCCATTTTATCGGAGACGACGACGCCCTCTCTGACCTTTCTTTCATTTCTAACTAATTCTGCCATAGTGACCTCCATTACGCATTAAGCTCTCTTTCTTTCAGGATAGTCTTGATGCGAGCGATATCCTTCTTGCAGGTGTTGATCTGCATGGGGTTGGTGAGCTGTCCGGTAGCGTGGTTGAAACGAAGGTTGAAAAGCTCCTGCTTGAGTTCGCCGAGCTTAACGTTCAACTCTTCATTCTTCATTTCTCTGAGTTCGCGAGCTTTCATTATGCGTTAACCTCCTCGGCTGCTTTTTCCTTCTTTGCAATCTTGCATTTGATGGGCAGTTTGTGCGATGCGAGACGAAGCGCTTCTTTAGCGACTTCTTCGCTTACGCCTGCCATTTCAAACATTACTCTGCCGGGCTGCACGACTGCTACCCAGTATTCGGGAGCACCTTTACCGGAACCCATACGAGTTTCGGCAGGTTTCTTGGTCATAGGCTTGTGGGGGAATATATCTATCCACACCTGTCCGCCTCTCTTGATATAACGGGTCATAGCGATACGGGCAGCTTCGATCTGGTTGGATTTGATCTGACCGGGTTCGAGAGCCACGAGAGCGTAATCGCCGTAAGCTATCTTGCTGCCTGCGATTGCTCTGCCCTTCATTCTGCCGCGATGAACTCTGCGTCTTTTAACTCTTTTAGGCATTAACATATCAGTTATTACCTCCTTCAGTCTTTATGGTAGGAAGGACTTCGCCCTTGTAGATCCATACCTTTACGCCGATGATACCGAACGTGGTGTGCGCTTCCGCAACGCCGTAATCGATGTCTGCGCGGATGGTCTGCAGCGGGATGGAACCCTCGTGATAGCTTTCCGATCTTGCTATTTCGGCACCGTCGAGACGGCCGCCGACCTTGATCTTTACACCCTTTGCTCCGCTTCTGATGACGCGGGACATAGCCTGCTTCATAGCTCTTCTGAACGAACTTCTCTTTTCGAGTTGCAGCGCGATGGACTCTGCGACGAGCGTTGCGTCCATATCGGGCTTTTTAACTTCGAGAACGTTGATGTGGATGGTTTTCTTGCCGACCAGCTTGTACAGCTCGTTTTTAAGCTGTTCAACGCCTGCGCCCTTGGTGCCGATGAGCATACCGGGCTTGGAAGTGTGGATATTGATGACGATCTTATCCTGGCTGCGTTCGATTCCGATGGAAGCGATACCGTAGGTATAGTACTTCTTTTTGATGTAGTTTCTTAAAACGTTGTCTTCTTTGAGATACTTCGCGAAATCTTTCTTGTTTGCGAACCACTGGGTATCCCACGACTGAATAACGCCTACTCTTAAACCGTGCGGATTAACTTTCTGTCCCATGATTATCTCTCCTCCTTCATTTCGTCCAGAATGGCGGTGATGTGGCTGGTACGCTTATTGATACGATAAGCTCTGCCCTTGGAAACGGGATTAACGCGCTTTAAGATAGGACCGCCGTCGCAATAGAGTTCTGCGACGTAGAGGTCTGCGCGCGCCATGTTGTTGTTATGCTCGGCGTTGGCGCATGCGGACGAAATAACCTTGTAAACTATCTCGCTCGCAGCCTTGGGAGTTGCTTTGAGGATAGCGAGAGCGTCGTTAACCGACTTGCCTCTTACGATATCCATAACTACTCTTACTTTGCTGGGAGATATGCGAACGTAATTTGCATGAGCGCAAGGTCTTTTATCCTTGTTCTCGATGCGATTAGCGGTTTTGGTTTTGCTTCTGGTTGCCATAATCTATCTCCTATTTACCCGAGGTGGTTTTCTCGCCTGCGTGACCTTTAAAGGTACGGGTGGGAGCGAACTCGCCCAATTTATGTCCTACCATTTCTTCGGTGCAATATACCGGAACGTGTTTTCTTCCGTCGTGAACCGCAATGGTGCAGCCTACGAATTCGGGGAATATGGTGGACGAACGGGACCAGGTTTTAATTACCTTTTTATCGGTAGTATCCATCTGGGCCTTAACTCTGTTTAACAACCTTTCTTCTACGTAAGGTCCTTTTTTAATACTTCTGCTCATGATTCACCTCAATTAGTTGATGCGCTTAACGATAAAGCGATCGCTTGCCTTGTTGTGCTTTCTGGTCTTGTAACCGAGAGCGGGTTTACCCCACGGGGTTACAGGGCTGGGCATACCTACAGGGGACTTACCTTCACCACCACCGTGCGGGTGATCGTTCGGGTTCATGACGACGCCGCGGACGGTGGGTCTGATGCCCATGTGACGCTTTCTGCCGGCTTTACCCAAAGACACCAGTTCGTGATCGAGGTTACCCACCTGACCGATAGTTGCCTTGCAGGAAAGCAGAACCTTTCTCATTTCGCCGGAGGGAAGACGCAGAGTTGCGTATCCGTTTTCCTTTGCCATGAGCTGAGCAAACGCGCCTGCCGTTTTAACCATCTGACCGCCTTTGCCGGGCTGGAGTTCGACGTTGTGTACCAGGGTACCTACGGGGATGTTCTCGAGGGGCAATGCGTTGCCGGCTTTGATATCCGCTTCCGGACCGGAAACGACGGTGTCGCCGACGTTGAGACCTAAGGGAGCGAGAATGTATCTCTTTTCGCCGTCTGCGTAGTTCAGAAGAGCGATGTAAGCGGTGCGGTTGGGATCGTACTCGATGGTAGCGACCTTAGCGGGCACGCCGTCCTTATTTCTCTTGTAATCGATGATACGGTATTTGATTCTGTTGCCGCCGCCGATGTGACGAACGGTAATTCTGCCGTTATTGTTTCTTCCGCCCGATCTGCTGATGGAAACCACCAACGATCTTTCGGGCTTTTCGGTAGTAACTTCGGTGAAGGTGCTTACCGATTTCTGTCTGGTACCCGGAGTAATGGGTTTAAATCTTTTAATAGCCATAATCCTTATGCTCCTCCGTTAAGCCAAGCTCTCGAAGAACTTGATTGCGTCGCTGTCTTCGGTGAGAGTTACGTAAGCTTTTTTATAAGCTGCGGTGTAACCTTCGCTTCTGCCCTGTCTTTTGAGTTTTCCGCGAACGTTTACGGTGTTTACCTTTGCGACTTTGACGCCGAACGCCTCTTCAACGGCGTTTTTGATCTGAGTCTTATCGGCTCTCGAATCGACTACGAACACGTACTTCTTGGAAGCGATACCTGCGTAGCTTTTTTCGGAGAGGACCGGTTTCTTTATTATTTCAAAAGCGTTCATGCCTTGTATGCCTCCTCGATTATCTTGACAGCGGCTTCGGTTACGACCAGCTTTTCGTTTGCGACAAGGTCGTACACGTTGATAAGCTCGCTTGCCATGGTGGTAACGGTCGGGATGTTTTTAGCCGCTCTTACGACTGCAGCGTCTTCGCCGGTTACGACCAGCAGAGCGCGCTTATCTACGCCCAGAGCGTTCATAACCGCAACCATTTCCTTGGTCTTGGCGTTTTCCAGCGTGATCTTGTCCACGACGATCATGTTGCCGTCTGCAAGTTTAGCGGAAAGTGCGCTGACCAGAGCGTTGCGCTTTGCGACCTTATTGACCTTCTGAGAGAAATCTCTGGGCTTGGGTGCGAATACGACTCCGCCGCCCGTCCACTGAGGAGAACGGATAGAACCCTGACGAGCTCTGCCGGTGCCCTTCTGTCTCCACGGTTTGATACCGCCGCCGCGAACTTCGGTGCGGGTGAGCGTGGACTTGGTGCCCTGTCTTTTATTGTTCAACTGCGCGACTACTACCTGATGGATGAGGGCTTCTCTGTATTCGGCTCCGAATACGCTTTCGTCCAGTTCCAAAGCAGATACTTCTGCGCCGTTTTGATTTAAAACTTTAATGCTTGGCATCTTTCAATCCTCCGTTTAGTTCTTCTTGGCAGCTTTTACGCTTTCTCTTACGGCAACCAGACCGTTCTTGGGTCCGGGCACTGCGCCTTTAAGAAGAAGAACGTTCTTCTCTGCGTCGACCTTGACAACCGTGAGGTTGAGGATGGTGACGTTTTCGTGGCCGTACTGTCCTGCCATGTGCAATCCCTTGATGACCTTGCTGGGCGTGGAGTTTGCGCCGGTGGAACCGAGGCTGCGGTGAACAGGACCGGTACCGTGAGTCATCTTGAGACGATGCTGATTCCATCTCTTGATTGCGCCGCTGAATCCTTTACCTTTGGTGATGCCCGATACGTCGACGTGATCGCCGGCTGCGAACATTTCGCAGGTAATGGTTGCGCCCACTTCGTACTCGTCGTCGTACTTGAATTCCTTCATGTACTTCTTGGGAGTTACGTTTGCTTTCTTGTAAGTTCCGATTTCGGGTTTGTTAACCTTTCTCTCGGCTACGTCCCCGAACGCAACGACGGTTGCTTTGTATCCGTCGCTTTCAACGGTCTTGTTTCTGACGACCGTCATAGGACCTGCTTCCACTACGGTAACCGGGATCATAATTCCGGTTTCGTCGAATATCTGAGTCATGCCGAGCTTTTTACCTAAAATAGCTTTCTTCATAATTATCTACCTCCGCGTGACTTATAACTTAATCTGAATATCTACTCCTGCGGGTAAATCCAGTTTCATAAGAGAGTCAACTGTTTTTGCGCTGGGACTGTAGATATCGATCAGTCTCTTATGCGTGCGGATTTCGAACTGTTCGCGCGAATCCTTGTACTTGTGTACGGCACGCAGTATGGTTACTACTTCTTTTTCCGTAGGCAGCGGAATAGGACCGCTGACTTTGGTGCCCGTCTTCTTAGCCGTTTCTACGATGCGAGCAGCCGACTGGTCGATCAGCTCGTGGTCGTATGCTTTCAGCTTGATACGAATTTTTTGACTTGCCATTTTTATCCTCCAACAGCATTTGCAACAACTTGGTCGTGCGTGTCATTTTTCGGGCTAATTAAAAGAGCTTTCCCGCTCTTCCACGACTTCCGTTGCATCGCACGGATGATTTCCGCACTTGTCCGTCTGAGTTATCCGCGGCATTAGCTAATTTTACCGCGGCAATCTCCGACATCAACCCGACGCCCGAAAACTGCGCTATACTACAGCATACGCCGTTTCGGCTATTTTTTAAACTTTTTTTCGATTTTCGCCGCGTTTTTCGATATTTTTCCCGTTTTATCGCCCCTTGTGGTAAGTTTTTCGTACAGCACCCGTTTGCGATTACACAAAAACAGCCCTCTCTCCCATTATTTCGTATTATCTCGTAGGGGCGAACTGCGTTCGCCCGTTATTTAATGCGGCGGGAGCAAGCCCCGTCCTACGGGATAAGGTTATTATTGGGAAAACAAAATATATTTTCCGATTTGTAGGGGAGGGGTTCCCCCTCCCGTTTTATATTGTAGGGACAAACGTCCTCGGCTGTCCGATTATGCATTTACGCAAAAGCATGCGTTTTATTTTAAATCGGATAATTTCGTTTTGCCACGCACAAATGTCCTATTTCGTAGGGCGGGGGCGCGATGCGTTAAGCGAATAGTCCGGTGGACTATTCGTAGCCAAAGCGGGGAGCAATTTATAATTGCGACCAGGAACTGCTCCCGCCGTAATTCTATTCGGACAGTCGAGGACGCCTGTCCCTACAGTGGAGAAACGAGCATTTGTTTTCTCTCATACCTAAAGCGTTGCGGGGCGCGACGCGGCAAAGATTCGTACTAACTTTAAAGCGTTGCGGGGTCCGGGACACAGCCGCAAGTGTCCCGGCGACTTTTTTGCTTCTTTTTTCTTCGC
>CAKQJJ010000021.1 GCA_934247335.1 uncultured Clostridia bacterium
AGAAGTGATGTTTGCCGGATAGTTGGTGTAGCCTCTTATCGGCAAAGAGGTGAGTTTGTTTTTAACCAGAGTATCGTCGTTGAGTTCGATTGCGAACGCGCGATAGTTGACGTTATCCGAATACATCAGAAGTCCTGCTCTTCCGGTTCCCTGTTTGCCGGTTACGGTAACGCGGGTGGTGAGCATAAATCTGTTGCTGCGGAGGTCGCGGAAGAATATTGCTTTCGCATATCCTTTTCCGAGGTCGTTTTTAGCGAAAATAGCTTCGTTTTCCTCGCCGGGGTTTTCGACTTTCCAGCCGTTGGTTTTTGCAAGGCCGTACTTGTGACTGCCTACGGTTGCGTTGTCGGCGTCGGCGTCCATATATCCGTTTTCGTTGAAGTTGAGCGCCTGAGCGGCAGAACCGTTTCCTGCAACGAACGTGGTGGGAAGCACGGTACCTGCGGTGTTAGGCTTGGTGTTCCAGTAGTAGGACGGAAGCATGCTTACCGATTCGGGACGGGAATCCAGTCCGAGCTGTTTCCAGGTGATGTAACCTTCGATATAGAAACCTTCCGCGCCGTTGTTGGCGTTAAGCTTTCCTTCGTAGCGCGAACGAATGTTTACGGTATCTACGGTAGGGGGCAGTCCGTTTACGTCGATCTGATACGTTCTCGAAAGCAAGGGGAAATACAGCTTTACGTACGTATTGGAGAAAAAGTAGTTTCTTCCGTTGTAGAAAATGCCTTTATCGTTGGATTTTGCGGCGATATAAAGACCGCCGTCGGTCATGTGAGTGGTGACTTCAAACTTAAAGTTCGGGTTTTCGATCTTATAGTTGGTGTACCATTTTTTATTGGGATCGGTCCAGATATCTTCGTCGAGATGTCCGTCGATTACCACGTCTTCGAGGTCGGGAGCGTATCCGAACGCGTCGTGATGCTTCTGCTCGTATTTTCCGTCGTAGTCGATAGTGCCGACTTCTTCGGTCGGATTGTTATCGACGGGAGCTTTGTTGCAAGCTACTACCGTAAGAACGCAAAGAACGGAAAGTACGCTTATGAGTAAAATCTTTAATGCTTTTTTCATAATTCCTCCTCCTTATTACGCCTTAGCTTCTGCCACATTACCCATAACATACAACTCGGCAAGTCTAATCGAATAATAGCCTTCCTCGTAAGTAGTCATGTTGGTAGTGGTGTATTTGTTGGGATTTTCTTCGGTTGCCTTGATGGTGATGGTCATCTCGGTAATGGTGATTTCGTCAAATTCGGCAAGAGCGTTTGCTCCTTTTCTTACGACTACGTCGGCGTCGTCGTAATCTGCTGCGTAAGTGGGCAGATCCTTGATGTAGCAGTAGCCGTTGAATTCGGTTGCCTGATACCAAGCGGGCTTTTCGGCAAGCTTGAACTTGATTGCGTTTACGTTTTTGAACGCGGAATCGTACCAGCCGCTGTTGTACACGAGCAATGCTCTTACAGTTACGGGTTTATCCCAGGTAAGTTTGATCTGAAGATCGCCCTTGCTGCTGCCGTATTCCCACTGACGGGAGAACGGCTGAGAAGTGAACAGTCCGTCGGCAAGCGAGCTTACATCGCCGTAATCGCCGTTACCGGTGATGGTTGCATATTTTGCAACGTTGGTGTACCCGGTGAAAGTTTCGGGCTTGGGCTGCAGGTTGTAGGTAGGACCGTTACCGTACATCATATCGTAGCCCAGCTTTTCGTTGTACTTCCAGTATGCGCGGTCTACGCCGATACAACGACCGAGGAAGTTTCCGTCTGCATTTTCGTTGTTTACGGGATTCCAGAAGCAGTGATACAAAATCCACAGTTCGTCGCCCGCTTTGATAAATACGTGGTGACCGGTACCGGACATATAGTCGTTAGGCTCGGTTCCTATACCTATAATAGGCGAATAATCGGTTCCCAGCTTTTTGAAAGGTCCGGTTGCGTTGTCCGAAACCGCTACGTACGGAGAGTATTCGCGAGAGCCGTAGCCGAACGGAGAATACGTGAAGTACCACTTACCGTTGTGTTCGATAACTTCGGTACCTTCGTTGATGTTACCTTCGGACCATTTGGTCTTATTGGAAACCTTTTTGCCGGATTCGTCTAAAATCCACTTGGGTTCTCCGTTTGCGTCGTAAATAATGTTGTACTGATCGTCGGTTTCGATCTGGTATTCCCAGGTGCCTTCCAGCGATCCGTCCTGATAAATAATGTTGTACGCTGCGGAAGAAATGTGGGTGAGAGTATCCCAATCGGGAGTCATCCAGTCTTTCATCTTAACGCACCATACGTGGTTACCTGCAATCATGGAGCTGACGTGCTGCGAGAAATACAGCATCTTGGTTCCGTCGCCGCCGATAACGGGGTTGACGTCGATTGCGGGGAAAATGCAATAGTCGTAGTTAACTCCAAGTCCGAGCTTTTTGATGTCGTACTTTTCGCGCATTTCGGCAACTTTACGTTCGTCGGTTGCCATTCTTATATAATAATAACCGATGCTGAGAACGGGGTTTGCCTTCGTAATGCCGTAACCGTTGAGGTTATAATAGGTACCGTCGTTGTAGTAGCCGATTACTTCGTCGTTATAATTATAAATAGGATAAGCCTGACCGTCGGGCTGACCGTCCATATCGAGGTCGGCAAGGTTTGCTGCCGTTTCGCCGAGCACGAGTTTGCCGTCGGCGTCCTTTTTAGCCATAACTTCGAGATATTCCTGAGCGGTTACCGGTGTGTACGGGCCCTGAGGATTGGGCGACATTGCACAGGAAATGGTAAGACCGTCCCACTGTCCGCCGGTGGTTGCCGCGTTGGGTCCGTAAGTAGTCTTCGCGTTACCGTTTTTAGAATTGGCGCTGAAGAATATAAAATACATGCCGCTGTCGGGGTCACGGATAAACTCGGGCGCCCAGCAGTTTGCCACTGCCGACCAGGAGTCGCTGTCGAAAAAGACCGAGCCGTTGTTGTTTGCTCTTCCGCAGGGCTTCCAGTCGTTGAGGTCGTGCGAGCGGAACATATTGTACGCGCTGTTACCCCCCGTTTCACCGGTATATATCATATAATACCAGTCGGTGTATTGGTCGTGCCAGCTGTCGAGAGTTCCGTAGGTTTCCTCGAACTTCGCCTGAGTTTTGCCGTTCTGCCACTGCCAAGTGCCGTCAGCGTCTTTGTACTGCCAGCTGTGCATCAGCTTTTCGTACGAATCGTTTACGTCGTCTTCCGACACGTAAAGCGCTCCGGGGTCGGCGCCGTTGAGACGAGTTTCGTTCAGATAGAACAAATCCGAATTGTATTCGTAAAACTCGTTGGTAGCCTGACCTGCCGAGTACGGCAGATTGAATCCCGCGATTTCGGTTTCATGCTTCACTGCGTTATTCGTAGTGGGAACGCATGCAAAAGAAGTACACAGGATCGTGGCGAGAATTACCGACATAGCCGCAATAACTAATTGTCTTGTAATTTTCTTCATAATCTTCTCCTTGATAGATTTTTATAGTATATCGCTATACATATGTAACTATTCTAACAAATTATAAAGCAGTTTGTCAACTGTTACGAGAAAATTTAAAGTGAATTTTTTGTGACAAAGCGTAATTTCGGGCTTTTTTGCCGTATTCCGACATAAATAAATCGCGCTTGTAAAAACAAAAAATCCGTCTTGCGATATTGCAAAACGAATTTTTCGGCTTTTCATCAGTGAAATTATATTATTATTTTTAATTTATGGCGATTTTGTTATTTCGTCCGTGTTTCCGCTTATTTGGACGCGGAAGTATTGAGATAATCGAGCGGATCGACTATTTTGTCGTTTTTGGTAATTTCGACGTGGACGTGCTTTCCGATATCGGACTCGGTTATCATATTGCCCGCCGTTCCGATATTGCCGCCGGCTTTTACGGTATCGCCTTCCTTTACGGTTGCGCTTTCCATGGACTTATAGTAGGACACGAGTCCGTCGCCGTGGTCCACCGCCACTACCCAGCCTTCAAGCGAGGACTGAGTTACGCTTTTCACCGTTCCGTCCGCCATAACGTGCACGTTTTCGTCGCTGCCGGGCAAAAAATCGACGCCGTTGTGCGTTTTCCACATATTGACCGACGGCATGTAGACTAGCTTGTCGATTGCCGCTTCGCGCGCTACCGTGTAATCTTTGAACGGCAGAACGTATTCCGTCGGCTTGGTGGTTGCGGGATCCACGTCGCTGCCGGCGGGAACAGAATCCTGTCTGCCGCCCGCCACTATCGCGATTGCGATTACCGATCCTATTACGCACACCGCAAGCACGGCTGCCACTGCGTACCATACTCCGCTGTTCTTTTTGGTGCGGCTTTGGTTGCTGTTGTAAACTTTCATGATTTGTTTTCGACCTCCGAATTTATATTAGGATTGTTGACACGATTTTTCGGATATATACTCGTCGTCCGAAAAAATTTTTTCTTTCATTATAAATAACTTTCGTTTTTCAGTAGCCGCCTTTAAGAAGCGGGCTTCCCGTTGCGACGAAATCGCCGCGAACCGCAATCGTGAGATTGATTTTCCTGCCGCGCACGCAAACGCTTTTCGGAAGTTTTGGCGAGCGGCAATAATATATTTTTTCGCCGTCCGTCATTTCGGTGAAAACTATCGTCGCGCACATATCCTTTATTATGGATTCCGCCGCGTTTTCGCCGCCCGTGCAGTCCGCTCTTGCAAACGAATACGCGCTGCCGGAAAAAGTTTCGCGGTCAAAGCCGTCGTAATAAGTTACGTCGCCGTATTTGCCGAGCGCAATATCCGTGGGATAATATTTTGCGGCAACGAGCAACAACCCCGCCGCTATAAAAGCCAAAAATCTTTTTAGTACGAACATTTTTCTTCTCCTTGCGTGATATCTAAGTTTTAGCCCGTTTTTGTGCGGTTTATACGTGACCGACCCGATATTTCGCAAAAATATCTATAATTTTTTACATAAAAAAGAACGAGGCGTATTACCTCGTTCATTATTTATCCGTATATGATGCCGTCGTTTAGCGGCTTGCTTTTACAAATTTTCTTCCAGCTTATCTTTAAGCCACGCGCAGCACGCGAAGTACGAAAGGGCAAGCGTTCCTCCAAGCAACGCGCCGCCGATAATATCGGTAAGCCAATGCACGCCGGAAATTATTCTGCCCGCAATCACCGCTATGCCTATTGCCGAAATAACCGCGACGTAAATCCATTTCACCGCCGGTTTTTTTATTCGGGTCAGCGACTGATACAGCGCGGTTGCGGTAACGAACGCCGCAATCATGGTGTGAGTGGACGGGAACGACGGGTCGAGTTTGCCGTCGATAAGCACGGGTCGGTAATTTATCGCCACGATATCGAAAAGAAGATACAGCGCGACCAGCAGGAAATCGAAACCGAGGAGCAGCAACAGATCGCGGTCGATCTTTTTGATATTCTTTCGTCTGAAAGCCTGCACGGCGGCAAGCAGGACGAAGCCGAGCGCCAGTCCTATTTCGCAATAACCGAGATATTCGGTTACGTCGTACCAGGTCGTATTCGTTCCGACGATATCGGCAAACGCCTTGTTAAGCGCGGACAAGCCGACGGCGCTGCCCTCCGGACCTATCGCTCCGACGTCAACCGTTTTCAATAAAACTATCAGCCCGACGAACAACGCGGCAAGCGTTCCGCCCGTTACGAACAACGCAAGCGTTCTCTTTTTCATAATACGTCCTCCGTTTTTCAGAACCCGAAGTATTTTTCGGCGTTTTTATAGCACACGCCTTCCACTATTTCTTTAAGCATTTTTTCGTCGCGCGGATATTCGCCCTCTTCCACCCACGTACCTATAAGGTTGCAGAAAATGCGGCGGAAATATTCGTGCCGCGTGTACGAAACGAAACTGCGCGAATCGGTGAGCATTCCCACGAATTTGGACAGCAGTCCGAGGTTGGCAAGCGCGCGCAGCTGTTTTTCCATTCCGTCGCGCTGATCGCAGAACCACCAGCCTGAACCCAGCTGAATTTTGGACGAATACGGCGCGGACTGGAAATTGCCCGCCATAGTGGCCAGCGTGTAGTACGCGTTTACGTCAAGCGAATACAGTATGGTTTTGGGCAAAGAATTTTCTTTTTCAAAGCTGTCGAGAAGGCGCGACAATTTTTCGGCAATCGGCAAATCGTTTACCGAATCGTAGCCGGCGTCCGCGCCGATTTTCCCGAAAGCGCGGGTATTGTTGTTGCGGAGAGCCCCTATATGCAACTGCATAGCCCAGCCTTTTTTTGCGTAAACAGCGGCAAGATCTTGCATTATCGCCGTTTTGTACGTTTCGGTTTGCTCGTCCGCAAGCTTTTCGCCGCGCATTTTTGCGTCGAACGCAGCCTTGGCGTTGCCCTCCGCAAACGGTACGCGCGTCAGCGAATGGTCGGATAAACGGCAACCGTTTGCGGCAAAATAGTCCGCTCGCTCTTCAATCCAACGCGATATATCGTCATAGTTTTTTATTCCCGCACGCGCGATATAGTCGCAAAAGCCGTTCTGCTCTATTCCCAGAATTTTGTCCGGTCGGAAAGTGGGCAGCACCTTGACGTTCCAATCTTTCAGCGCGCGGTGATACTTTAAGTCGTCAATCGGGTCGTCGGTGGTGCAAAGCGCGGTAACGCCCGAGCGCAGAATGAGATTTTTAGCCGAAAATTCTGGCTTTTTAAGGCAATCGTTGACCTTGTTCCAGATTTCGCGGCACGTATCCTCGGACAAAAGTTCGTCCACCCCGAAGTAGCGTTTAAGTTCGAGGTGTGTCCAGTGATACATAGGATTGCCTATCATATACGGCACTACCGACGCAAAAGCCGCAAATTTATCGTAGTCGTCGGCGTCGCCGGTGATATACTTTTCCTCAACGCCAGCCGCGCGTATAAGCCTCCACTTGTAGTGATCGCCGCCCAAAAACAATTCGGCAGCGTTTTTGAAAACGTGATCGTTTGCTATCTGCTCGGGCGACAAATGGCAGTGATAGTCGATTATCGGCATTTTTTCGGCATATTCGTGGTAAAGCCGCTTTGCCGAGTCGTTTTTAAGCATGAAATCGTCGTTTATAAAGCTCATATTCTCTCTCCGTCGGATTTTCTTCAATTATAGCACGTGAGTGAGCAAAACGCAAGCATTTTTACAAAAAAGCCGATTCTTTATGCTATTCGTGCAAAAACTGTTTTCTGTACGCAAGCGGAGTAAGCGAATATTTGCGCTTGAACAGCTCGAAAAACCGACATTCGGTGTTAAATCCGGTTTCAAACGCTATCTGCGAAACGCTCTTGTCCGTGTTTTTAAGCAGAAGCGCCGCGGCGGTAAGTCGGCGGTCGGCAATTACTGCGGAGAGCGGTTTTCCGTAATTTTTTATTATGATCCGCGAAGTCTGTTTTTCGCTTAAATAGAGTGCGGCGGCTACGTCCGAAAGCGTTATTCTTTCGTTAACGCACCCGGAAATGGCTTTTTCGATTTCAAACGCATACTCGGCGGACGGACAATCGGAAGAGTCGGCTTTGCATGCGCGGCGCTCGTCGAAGCGCTCGGCTGTATCGAGCAAAATAAGCTCGACAAGCAATTTCAGTTTAGTCGTTTCCGACGGGGATCCTATAAAACACTCGTACGCTTTTTTAAGATAAAAGAAGTCGTCTTCGCGTACGTCGGCGCAAACCACCGCTTTTTTACCGGAAATATCGCAACCGAACAAGCCTTTTTCCTGAACGCTATCCTTTGGTTGCAGGAAAAATCGGAAAGTTCCGGCGCCGCTAACCGCGTAATGGCTGAAAAACGGCGGAATGACCACTATACGACGACGATAAAAATTTTCGCCGTGCTCGTCCGTTATTTTAAGCGGACAATCGCCGCAGAAGAATATTTCGTAATACGGATGCGTGTGTATGCGCTTTTCGTCGTTAAAATCGCACCCTTCCTCTATCGGCTTGAATGTCTTGTCTATCAAAGCCACGTCAACGCCGTCTACGCAATCGATTTTTATGCATTTTGCAGTCTGTCGTTCCATATCGCTATAATATCATATTTTTTAATTGCAGTCAATCAAATGAGCATAAATATATTTTTTGACGTTAAAATTGTGTAAAACTATAATTTTAAGACAATTTCGCGGTTTAATGGTCTTGGTTTTGTTTCCCCGAAAAACCTTTATCGCGATATAATTCGTATCGGAAACGATAAAACGAAAAAGGAGCAAAAATATGAAAGAAAAAGTATTCAAGGGCGTATTTTCTGCGCTGTATTCGGCGTACGACGACGAAATGAACGTAAAAGAAGACACCGTGCGCGGCATGATGGACTATCAGCTTAAAAACGGCTTAAACGGTTTTTACGTGTGCGGAAACACGGGCGAATGCTCGGTTCTGCCCGAAAAAACGCGCCGCCAGATGCTGGAAGCGGCAGTAAAATTCAATTGCGGCAGAGGTCTTATAATGGCGCACGTGGGAGCCAGTCATTTCGACGAAACCAAAAGGCTGCTTGAACACGCAAACCAGCAGAAAATAGACGCGGTTGCCTCTCTTCCGCCCGCGCTGAAAGCGTATTACAACGTGGACGAGTGCATCGCCTACTACGAATGGATGGCAAAAAACAGCACTCACCCCGTGTTCGCATACGTCACCGACGCGGTACAAGACCCCGTTCTGCTTGCCGAAAGACTGGCAAAAATTCCCAACGTGGACGGAATTAAGCTTACCATTCGCGACTACTACGCTTTCGGTAAAATCACCGCAGCCACGGGCGACAGGCTTAATATTCTCAACGGACCGGACGAAACCATGATATGCGGGCTTTCGGTGGGTGCAGACGGTGATATCGGAACGAGCTACAACTACATGCCCGAAACCGCAAACGGAATATACCAAAACTTCATTAAAAGTGACTTAAAAACCGCTTTGTCATATCAACGCAAGCTTAATTCGTACATAATGCTGTTTGCGCACGCAAACATAGCGTTGTGGAAATCGAGTATGCGCGCGCTCGGCTTCGACGTGGGATACACGGTTTTCCCCGCTCACGAACCCACGGCGGAAGAATACGGAAAACTGCTGGCAAGCCTTAAAGAAATCGGCATTCCCGAGCTTTGAGAAATTTAATTTCAGCGAATATAAAAACGCGGACGATGTGTTGTCGCCTGCGTTTTTCGTTTTACGATATTAAATTAAATCCACCACCAGAATCTGCGGATGGGATCGTCGTCGCCGCCTATTACGCGATTGTACAGAACGTCCTCGTCCGCCACTATCACGTAAAACGTATCGCCGTCGGCAAAGGCGTTGTACGAAAGCCCCGCTCTCGTCAGAATGCGGTAAAACTCGTTGCTCGTCTTCTTGTCGGACAGAATTTGTTTTACTTCCGTCAGACTTCTCGGGCACACCGAAAATTCTATTCCGCGATACGCGGAGTTCATACTAAGTCCGTAAGCCGATTTGTCGTCGGACTTCTTCGTCGCGAGGTAGTTTGCGATGATTTTCAGGTCGGAAACGAGTTCGCTGCCCGTGGTTTGCAGATATAACGGCGTGGACGAAGCCGAATAGGTTGCCTTTTCGGTTGCGTAATAATCGTACGGAATTGCGCTCGTCGCGGGGTACAGCAAAGTATCCTCGACGTGCGTTTGCGCTATATCCTCGTCGGTGAGCAGGAAATACGTGTGCGAAGCGCTTTCCAGCCTGACGCTCGTATATGAAAGCCCGCTTTTCTTGTTTATTTTAACGCCGGCGTCGCCCCAGGTGCAGTCAACCACGTACCATTTGCCGTCCAGCAAGACCTTGTTCCATGCGTGACCGCCCTTATCCGATCCGCTGCCCGCATATCCGGTGACGCGCACCGCTTTAACGTTTGCCATGTTACACAAAAACGCAAACGTCTTGCTCATTGCGTCACAAACGCCGTACGTGTTGCCGCTGTTTTCGTTGCTTTCGATAAGCACGCTTTCCATATAGAAGGAAGCCGATTTAACCGAATCGTCTATATCAAGATCGGTAACACTGCCGTCGTACGTGTTTTTATTCATGATATACTCGTAAATCGCGCGGGCAATCTGCTCGTCGGTCATTTCCGAACATACTATGCTATCAAGCACCTTTTCCGCATACGCGTACACTCTTTCGGCGGACGTTCCTTTTTCAGGCACAGGCTTATATCCCCTTTCGGACACGCGGTACATCTGGTCGGTTGTCGAAACGGTTATACTGCCCTTGTCGGCAGCCGCGAAATAATTTATCTGCGTTCCCGTGCGGAAATTGACCGGCAATGCGTCGAGCGCGTCGTAATGATATTTCTGATTGTACGACGAGCGCACGGAAGGCGTATCCACGGTGTAAAACTCGATCGTAATTGTTGCGGTATTGCCGTCGATCGTGCCGCCGATATTGTACGAACCGGTGATGCCCGAATACTCGAACGCACGCCCGACGAGATCGTCGTAGTCGCCGTAATCGTACGCCATGTAAACGCGCTCGGTCCACTTGGTGGACTTTACTCCTATCGGCTGCTTGCGGAAATACATCATATAGTCGAAAAAGTCGAAAAACTCGGTTTCACTGCTTATATAATAGTTGCCGTAGCAGTATTTTTTATTAAGATAAAATTTTTCGGATTCGGAAAGTGCCTCCACGGTCGCACTCACGGCGGTTTCGGGAGCCGTGAAATACCCGTCCTCTTTTACTTTTACGCTTACGGTAAGATTTTTGTCGGAGCTTACGGGTATTATGGCGTTCGTTTTGTCGGTGGTAAGCGAGCACACCGTGGCGCCGTCGCTCTTTGCTTCCACCGTGTAGCTTGCGCCCACGGTTCCGTCCCACTCTACCGTAAGATCGGGATAGGAAAGGTCGTAGCTTGCGCGCACGTTTTCCGCTTTCGCCTCGCCTTTGACGATGAGCGTGACGGGAGCGGAAGCTTTGCCCGCGACGACGGCGTAAACCTCGTATATTCCCGCTTCCGACGGGGTAAATTCGGGGGCGCTGCCTTCCGCAACCGGCACGTCGCTAACGTACCATTCGGCGTAATTATATACTTCTTCAAGCGAAGACGCCGGCATATCGTACGCTTCTTTTTCAATTGAGAACGCGGCGGTTTCGCCCGTATTTATAACGTTTTTATTAACTTTCACAACAGGCGCGGCGATTTCCCCGGAATAGTATCCGGCGTAGGCGGTCGCGGAAATTGCCTTGCCGTCCGAGTAAACGAACGCTTTTATTTCGTGAATACCGGCGCCGTTTTTGTAAAGCGTCAGCGGATTGCCGGCAAACGAAACTTCCTTGCCGTCCACCGACCAGTTGACTTTATAGTCGGAAGCCGAGCGCTTGCCGTCGTCCAGAACGAGGTAGGCGTCTACGGAATATTCGGAAGAAAGCGGCAATATTCTGCCAAGCGGAAACACGAGTTCGGCAGAGTGCGCGTTTGCGGCGACGGTAACCGTTAAATACGCTTTATAGCCCTCGTTAGTCGTCAACGTCACTTTGGTGCTGCCAACGCTTCTCGCGGTTATGGTTTTTCCCGCCGAGCCTACTATTATCGAATCGGACGAAGAAAGCGAAAATTCTATATCGGACGGGTCCACTCTTCCGTCGAGATCCTCGAATTTGAGATCTTTATACGAAAAAGTGCGTTGTTCGCCTTTTTCAAGCGTTATCGCGCTGTCGGTGAAATACACCGAATAACCCGATTTCAGTTGATCGATAAAACCGCTTAAAGCTTCGCATCCGGAAAAAAGCGGAGCCAAACAAAGCACTGCGATAAACAAACACGATATTAATCTGCGCGAAATCTTTCTCATGATAAAATTATACCACACGCTTTATTTTTAATCAACTGCTTTTTACGAAAAAAACGGTTGTTTTCGCTGTTTTTCAGCGGTTTTTCACATTTTTTTGCACTTTATCGCAAACTTTCGTTGCGTTCACGGAAAAATCCCTGCGGCGACGAACAAGCGGGACATACTTCGGGCGCGCACGCGGCAAGCGACACGTATCCGCAGTTTTCGCACTTCCACAAAACCGGCTTGGACTTATCGAACGCGTCGCCGAGCGTAATGTTGGCGGCAAGTTCGCGATAAGCCTGCTCGTGCGCACTTTCCGCGACGGCGACAAGACGCATCCGATCGGCTATTTCGGTGAAGCCTTCCTTTTCGGCTTCGGCGGCGAATTGCTCGTAAAAGTCGCTCCACTCCTTTCTTTCGGAGCGCGCCGCGTCCAGAAGATTTTGCACGGTGTCGGGCGACACTACGCCCAGCTCGTTCATCCACAAAAGCGCGTGCGCCTGTTCGTTCTGCGCGGTTTTGCGGAATACTTCGGACACGGAAACGTAGCCTTCTTTTTGTGCGGCGTCGGCAAACGCGTCGTACTTGGCGCGGGCGGTTGCTTCGGCGCGGACGGCTTCCCACAGATTTTTCTCGGTTTTGGTTCCTTTCAGCTTTTTATCGGTTAAATTTATTTTACTCATACGACAATTATTCCGATTATTTCAAAAAAATAAACTCAAAATCAATAAAAAACGAACCGAACGCGTTTTTCGTCCGATTCGTCTTTTACGAAGCCTGTTTGACCGCTCCGTTTATCAAAAAGGGTTATGAAGAATTATCTTTCCGAAATTTTGCCGTACATGTCGAGAACGAGATATTTGCTCGGATTGAAATGCTCGACCTTTTTTCCGTTATACGTGATTTTGAACTCGGTGTTGTCGATGGAATTCGCGCCGAAAATGCTGAAATAGAGCGGCTGCGAATAGTCGGTAAACGAGCATAGCGGCTGTATGACCTTAATGGCTTCGTTGGGAACGAACATTTCCACGTACGCATAGTCGCCTTTTACTATTCGCTTAATCTTTATGCCGTCAATCTTTTTAAGCGCCTTATAGCCCAGAGATTTACCGGTGGCGTCGTGCGTCTGAACCGCGACGTCCTCGCCCCAGAACTTGAACATGAGGATGTTTTCGCGGCGACCGGTCTGCGTTCCTGCGGTGTCGAGCATGAAGAACACTTTATCAAAGAGATTATAGCAATCGGTTTCGGCTTTGAAGTGCACTCCGAGCGCGTTTCTGTGAACGGCGGTTTTCCAGGTGTTTCCCTTGTGTTCGGTTTGTACGTCGCCCATATCGGTGTACGCGATCTGCTCGTCGAACACTTTATCGAACGTATACGAGTCGTCGATGAAGAATTTGCCGTCAATCAGTTTCATGGGAAGCTTGCCGAAATAGATTTTGGCGCGGTCACCGGTCGTAAAGTATATTTCGTTGTCGTACATAAAGAATTCGGGGTACTGGAAGGACGTGGACGGGCTGAATTTGTACAATCTCGTCCAGTTTTCGCCGTCGACGGAATAATCGAAATTAAATATGGTGCGCGACCAGATGTTGGTGCTGTAAGTGTTCCAGCCCATGAAATACGTACCCGCAAAATTATTGAGCGTGGGTTTGGAATTGGTTCCGCCGGCGCAGAAATCTTCGGTTCGCGGCGTAGACCAATTTACTCCGTCGGCGCTGTACGAGAAATAGTATTCAAAGGTGCCTGCGTTGGTACCGGTCGTGGTGCCGCCGCCATACGTCGTATTGGTGGTGGTCTTGTCGTTGCGGATGTTGCTCATCCAGGTGCCGTCGTTTTTGCGCATGATGCCCGACTCGGACAACTGAACCTTGGAATTGCCCACGCCGAAATGTCCTATTACGGATATGCAGTCGAGAGTGTCGCTCAGCATTCCGAGCGCGTTTTGCTTGCCCGCAAAATTGTTGAGCGCGACGTACGTTTTGCCGTCGTATTCCATAATATCGAATATAAACGCGCTGTTGTCGGCTTCAAAGCATTCGATGCCCGCGGCAATCGCAAGATCGTAGTACGCTTTGGGCGTGAAATCCACCTTGCCTTCGGGCGTTAAAAGTTTCATTCTGTACACGTTTTCGTCAAACGTACCGCTTTTTACGTCGTAGTCGAGGTAGTACATGAGCGACTGACGAACGCCGGGGCGCTCGCTTGTGAAAAATACGCGAAGCGTGTTTTCGTCCTTTTTGATTATTCTCGGAACGAAAGTCGCGCCCGTGTCCAGCGTTTCGTTGGCAAAAGCCTGCTCGCCGCGACTTATGATTTTGACCTCTACCGCGCCGGTTTTAAGATCGACAATGCTCATGGCGCAGTACACGAAATCCCAGGCTGCCGACTCGCCTTCTTTCTGGTCGTTTGCTTCGTACACGATATACGCTTTGCCGTCGTGGATGAGAAAATGCGCGTCGTGCGCTCCTTTAACCACGCCGTCGGTTACCGTTATCATGGATTTTATTACTTCGTCGCCCGCCTTTTCGGGTGAGTAGTTTTTGTTTATACCTGCAAGATTTACCATACCGTCTACTCTTTCCTCTTTTTCGGTTTGTTTTTTCATGACGACTATCGTTTCGCTGCCGTCCGAATAAGTATATTTATAAGTTACTGTCGTGGCGTCCTCGGCAATGACTTCTATCGAAGTTATGTAAACCGCGTCGCCCTTATCTCCTTTGTCACCTTTATCACCCTTTGGCCCCTGTTCGCCGGTTTCACCTTTGTCTCCTTGGTCGCCCTTGGGT
>CAKQJJ010000022.1 GCA_934247335.1 uncultured Clostridia bacterium
CGGCTGCTCTGCGCCGGACCTTTCCGTGTGAGAGCGCGTACTCTTGCAAGCAATTCGCGCATGTCGAACGGTTTGGTGAGATAGTCGTTTGCGCCTGCGTCCAATCCGTCAACCTTATCCTCTATTTCCGATTTTGCGGTCAGGAGCAGTACCGGCGTTGCGTTACGCATTTTTCTTGCTTTCGCAAGTGCCGTAACTCCGTCCATGACGGGCATCATTACGTCGAATATCGCCCCGTCGTAGGCACCGCTAACAAGATAGTCGAAAGCGTCGCCACCGTTATCGACGGCATCGACAGAATAGTTGTTTTTTTGAAGAATGGAAACCAATACTCTTCTAAGCGAGTTGTCGTCCTCGGCAATCAGAATTTTCAACCTTTCTCCTCTTGAACCCGGGTTACTATCTGCCTTTGCAATTATATTGTAGCACGGCAACCTCAACCGTAGTTCAAATTTTCGGTTATTTTCAAAATTTTTTCAGGTAGTAAATAATTTACTTCTTTTCTATTATATCACGCGAAAGCTTTCTTGGCAAGCGATAGTTATTAAAAACACGAATAGACACGTTTGCATATCATCGCACCTGTTTTTTACGATATATGATATAAAATACGGCGTATTAATCATTTGCACAAATCGATGATAACTGTTTTTGCGGTTAATATCCGGAAAGGCAAAAAATGCAAACCGACGATAAATTCACGTAAAGCGCACTCAGCTTGAAACGAAAGGTAATATAACGTACTTTGCAGAAATTAAAAGTTAACGAATTTCCCACCGACATTGCCGGTGTTTTTTCTCGCTTCGTTTTCTTTAAAAATAAAAAAGCTTCGGGATTGCTCTCGAAGCCTTTTTTCTACCCTGACGGGAATTATTATTTGATGATTTCGGAAATGACGCCGGAACCGACGGTTCTGCCGCCTTCACGAATAGCGAAACGAAGTCCCTTTTCTGCTGCGATAGGAGCGATAAGGGTAACGGTCATATCGACGTTATCTCCGGGCATAACCATTTCAACGCCTGCAGGCAGTTCGATGGTACCGGTGATATCGGTGGTTCTGAAATAGAACTGGGGTCTGTAACCGTTGAAGAACGGGGTATGACGGCCGCCTTCTTCCTTCTTCAGAACGTAAACCTGAGCCTTGAACTCGGAATGAGGAGTGATAGTGCCGGGTTTAGCGATAACCTGTCCGCGTTCGATGTCCTTTCTGTCGATACCACGGAGAAGGATACCTGCGTTGTCGCCTGCCTGAGCGAAGTCGAGGGACTTACGGAACATTTCGATACCGGTAACGACGGAAGTCGTGGTGGGTTTAATACCGACGATTTCAACGGGTTCCTGAATCTTGATGGTACCACGCTCAACTCTACCGGTAGCAACGGTGCCGCGGCCGGTGATGGTGAAGACGTCTTCTACAGGCATAAGGAAGGGCTTATCGGTATCACGGACGGGATCCGGGATATAGCTGTCGACAGCGTCCATAAGTTCAAAGATGCACTTGCAAGCATCGCTGTCTACATCGCCTTTCTGAGCTGCTTCGAGAGCCTTAACTGCGGAACCTCTGATGATCGGGGTGTTGTCACCGTCAAATCCGTAAGAGGAGAGCAGTTCTCTGATATCCATTTCGACGAGGTCGAGAAGTTCGGGATCGTCTACGAGGTCGGTCTTGTTCATGAAAACAACGATCTTCGGAACACCTACCTGACGAGCGAGCAGGATGTGCTCACGGGTCTGGGGCATGGGACCGTCGGTAGCTGCAACGACGAGGATAGCTCCGTCCATCTGAGCAGCGCCGGTGATCATGTTCTTGACATAGTCGGCGTGGCCGGGGCAGTCAACGTGAGCATAGTGACGCTTAGCGGTCTGATACTCAACGTGAGCGGTGTTAATCGTAATACCTCTCGCTTTTTCTTCGGGCGCCTTATCGATTTCGTCATAGCGCATAGCCTGAGAAAGGCCTTTAGCTGCCAGAGTCATGGTGATAGCAGCGGTAAGGGTGGTCTTGCCGTGGTCAACGTGGCCGATAGTACCAATGTTAACGTGAGGCTTCGATCTGTCGAATTTTGCTTTAGCCATTTTATTTTTCCTCCGAAAAAATTTTTATTTTGGTTTTATGACTTTAATTATATATGATAATCGGTTTTTTTTCAAGCGTTTTAACGCAAAAAACCAAAAATCTTTTAGTTCTGAGCTTTCTGCTGACGATCAACGATGATCTTATCCGCAATGCTCTTGGGCACTTCTGCATAATGATCGAACGTCATCGTGTAGTTGCCGCGTCCCTGAGTAACCGAGCGCAGGTCGGTAGCGTAACCGAACATTTCCGCAAGCGGAACTTCGGCACGGATTTCCTGGTTGCCTGCAACCGTTTCCATACCCATGAGGTTTCCTCTTCTGGAATTGATGTTTCCGATAACGTCGCCGAGATAGTCTTCGGGGGTGGAAACTTCAACCTTCATAATGGGTTCCATAAGCACGGGGTCTGCCTTTCTCATACCTTCCTTAAACGCCATAGATCCTGCGATCTTGAACGCCATTTCGGAAGAGTCGACTTCGTGGTACGATCCGTCGTAGACCTGAACTTTGAAGTCCACGCATTCGTAACCGGCGAGAACGCCGCACTGTTTTGCTTCTTTGATACCTGCGTCGATAGCCGGAATATATTCCTTAGGAATAGATCCGCCGACGGTGATATCTTCAAACACGTATCCGCTGCCTGCGGGCAAGGGTTCCATGTAGATTTTGCAGTGACCGTACTGACCTTTACCGCCGGACTGACGAATGTATTTACCTTCGACGTCAACCTTCTTTCTGATGGTTTCGCGATAAGCAACCTGGGGCTTACCGACGTTGACTTCTACTTTGAATTCGCGCATCATACGGTCGACGATGATTTCGAGGTGAAGTTCGCCCATACCTGCGATGATGGTCTGACCGGTTTCGGTATCGGTGTAGGTTTTGAAAGTAGGATCTTCTTCTGCGAGTTTCTGCAGAGCGATACCCATTTTTTCCTGAGCAGCCTTGGTCTTGGGTTCGACTGCGACCTGAATGACAGGTTCGGGGAATTCCATGGACTCGAGGATGACGGGATGAGCGGGATCGCAAAGCGTATCGCCGGTGGTAGTATCTTTAAGACCTACGATGGCGCAAATGTCTCCGGCACGAATTTCTTCGATTTCCGAACGGCTGTTTGCGTGCATAAGCAGGATACGACCTACTCTTTCGCGCTTACCCTTGGTGGAGTTCATGACGTACGAACCGTTGGTCATGGTTCCGGAATAGCAACGGAAGAACGCAAGCTTTCCGACGAACGGATCGGCTGCGATCTTGAATGCAAGACCGGAGAACGGAGCGTTGTCGTCTGCGTGACGTTCCACTTCTTCGCCGGTGTCGGGATTGATACCCTTGATAGGGGGAATATCCAAAGGCGAAGGCAGATAGTATACGATTGCGTCCAAAAGCTTCTGAACGCCCTTATTCTTGAACGAAGAACCGCAGATAACGGGGTTAACCTTCATTTCGATGGTGAGCTTACGGATAGCTGCGATGATTTCTTCGTTGGTGAAGTCTGCGCCTTCGTTTTCAAAATATCTTTCCATCAGAGCGTCGTCGCTTTCCGCTACGACTTCAAGCAGTTTTGCTCTCCATTCCTTAGCTTTGTCGAGAAGCTCTGCGGGGATATCGTCTTCTTCCATCGTGGTACCGAGGTCGTCGGTGTAGATGTCGGCTTTCATGGTGATGAGGTCAACCACGCCGACGAAAGTATCCGAACTTCCTACGGGGATCTGAAGAGCGACGGGGTTAGCGTGCAGACGAGTTTTCATCTGCTCGATAACGTTGAAGAAGTCGGCTCCTTCTCTATCCATCTTATTTACGTATGCGATACGGGGAACTCCGTACTTGGTGGCTTGTTTCCAAACCGTTTCCGACTGGGGCTGAACGCCGCCGCGCGCGCAGAAAACCGCAACCGCGCCGTCGAGAACTTTAAGCGAACGTTCGACTTCTACGGTGAAGTCCACGTGACCGGGGGTATCGATGATGTTGATTCTTCTGCCCAACCACTGCGTGGTGGTAGCGGCGGAAGTAATGGTGATACCTCTTTCCTGTTCCTGAACCATCCAGTCCATGGTTGCAGCGCCGTCATGAACTTCGCCGATCTTATGAACCTTACCGGTGTAGAAAAGGATACGCTCGGTGGTAGTGGTCTTTCCGGCGTCGATGTGCGCCATAATACCGATGTTACGGGTGTTCTCCAAACTGAATTGTCTTGCCATATTTTATCTCCTGAATAATTACCAGCGATAATGAGCAAACGCCTTGTTGGCTTCTGCCATACGGTGCATTTCTTCTTTCTTCTTAATGGAAGCGCCGGTGTTGTTGTATGCGTCCATGATTTCGCCTGCGAGCTTTTCGTTCATGTTGTTCTCGCCGCGGTTTCTTGCATACATAACCATCCATCTGATGGCAAGAGTCTGTCTTCTTTCCGGTCTGATTTCCATAGGTACCTGGTAGGTCGAGCCGCCCACACGACGAGCTTTGACTTCGAGCATGGGTTTAATGTTTTCGAGAGCCTTGGTAAAGATATCAAGCGCTTCTCCGCCCAACTTTTCGGCTACCATATCGAATGCTTCGTACACGATTGCCTGCGCGGTTCCTTTCTTGCCGTCCAGCATAACCTGGTTGATGAGCTTTGCGACAACTTTGCTGTTGTAGACGGGATCGGGAAGCACGTCACGCTTCGGTACACCACTTCTTCTAGGCATAATTGTATCTCCTTTTTGATTTTTTATCCCTTTTCCGATTAAAAGAGGGAGCGTCTTTTCCGAACGCTTTATCGCGTTCCGTAACCAAAGGAGCCGAATATTAAATCGATTTATTCAGCCCTGACTGAAAGGCAAACCGCTTACTTCGAGCGTTTTGCACCGTACTTCGAGCGAGCTTGCTTGCGCTTAGCCACACCTGCGGTATCCAACGCACCGCGAATAATGTGATAACGTACGCCAGGCAAATCCTTCACTCTGCCACCACGAATAAGCACGACGCTGTGTTCCTGCAAATTGTGTCCGATTCCCGGAATATAAACCGTACCTTCCATCTTATTAACGAGACGGACTCTGGCAATCTTACGAAGAGCCGAGTTAGGCTTTTTAGGAGTGGTGGTGGTAACCGACAGGCACACGCCGCGTTTCTGGGGGTTGTTTTCCAGAATAGGGCTCATGGACTTGTAAACAAGCTTTTCACGACCTTTCCTAATTAACTGGTTAATAGTAGGCATAATTACTCTACCTCCTGTTAGTAGTCTTGCCTGACTGCTCGTCCGTTTTTTACGGGCAACGTCAGGACTTTTTCGCGCGCGCAACGCTTGCGCATTGCAACACACTTCATCATTATACTAAATTGCGGAATTTAAGTCAAGCACTCTAAAGCGTTTTTTGCGATTTTGCGCAATTTTTTTGAATTTACACACCTAATCGGCTGTTTTATTTTGTCGGATTTTTTTAAAATAAAAGAAATATCACGCGTTTATTTGCTTGACAATAGTACGAAATCGTACTATAATAGCCCTCGTCGTCTTTTGCGGGCGATTAATTTTTTCTTAATCGGAGAAAAAGAACATGCAACCGGAAAACGACCTTCTCGGCGAAAAAATACGTCTTATCAATTACGCGATATCCGAAACGGACTCGGTTTATCACGACGTAGCGCAGCTTCTGTCCATCAGCGACAGCGAGCTCGGCATTCTGTACGTTTTGCGTTACGCCGGCAAGAGCATAAAACTGAAAGATCTGGTCGCGCTGACCGGCGCGTGCAAGCAGACCATAAATTCCGCCGTTCGCAAAATGGAAAAAGCGGGCTCGATAACTTTAACGCCTGCGGACGGAAAAAACAAGCTCGTGTCTCTCACCGAAAAAGGCGAAGCGCTTGCCGAACGAACCGCCGACAAACTTATAGAAACCGAACGCCTGGTTTTTTCGGGTTGGAGCAAAAAAGACGTGGACGAATACCTGCGACTTTCCGAAAAATACCTGCGCGAATTCAAAAACGAAATCAAAAACATAAAAGCAAGGAAAAACGATCTATGATACAGATATCCGAACATTTTACATATAAAAAACTGCTGCGCTACGCGCTCCCCACCATTATAATGATGGTGTTTTCGTCAATTTACGGCGTCGTGGACGGTTTTTTCGTATCCAATTTCGCAAATAAAACCGCGTTCGCGGCGGTAAACTTCATTATGCCGGCGCTGATGATTTTAGGCTGCTTCGGCTTTATGTTCGGCACCGGCGCAAGCGCGCTTATCGGCAAAACCATGGGCGAGGGCGACGATAAAAAAGCCAACGAGATTTTCTCGATGGTCGTAGTGGTTTCTCTTATTTTAAGCGCGGTGCTTACCGCTCTCGGGATAGCGCTTATGCCCGCGATCGCCACTCTTTTAGGCGCCGACGGACAGCTGCACGCCGACAGCGTTTTATACGGCAGAATTTTCGTTGCGGGGCTTCCGTTTTATATTCTGCAATACGAATTTCAGTGTCTTTTCCCCACGGCGGGCAAGCCGCACATGGGATTGTGGGTCACGGTTGCGGCGGGCGTGACCAATATGGTGCTGGACGCGCTGTTCGTTGCCGTATTCAGATGGGGCGTCGCGGGAGCCGCGGTTGCCAGCGCGATCGGTCAGGCGGTGGGCGGCGGCATTCCGCTGGTTTACTTCCTGTGCAGAAACGGCAGCTCGCTGCGCCTCGGAAAATTCAGATTCGATTTTAAGGCGCTTTGGAAAACGTGCGGAAACGGCTCGTCGGAATTTATGAGCAACGTTGCATTCTCACTGGTGGAAATGCTGTACAACGCTCAGCTGATGAAATACGCCGGCGAAAACGGCATTGCGGCGTACGGCGTTCTGATGTACGTCAGCATGATTTTCAACGCTATTTTTATCGGTTATTCGGTGGGCACCGCGCCGATAGTAAGCTATCATTACGGCGCCGACAACAAACCCGAGCTTAAAGGTCTGCTTAAAAAAAGCGTGATAATCACTTCCGTAGTCGCCGTATTCATGCTTGCGGCGGGCGAACTGCTTGCCTATCCGCTTTCCGGAATTTTCGTGGGATACGACGCGGAACTGCTGGAAATGACCGGGCACGCGTTCAGAATTTATTCGCTTGCGTTTTTGTTGTGCGGCTTTTCCATTTACGGCTCGTCGTTCTTCACGGCGCTGGGCAACGGACTGATTTCCGCGCTTATCGCGTTTTTGCGAACGCTTCTCTTCCAGGTTGCGGCGGTAATAATCCTCCCCATTTTATGGGAACTGGACGGCATATGGTGGTCGATAGTAGTAGCCGAAGTCATGTCGGTTATAGTGACCTCCGCCTTTCTGCTTTTCAATCGCAAAAAATACGGTTATTGATAATTTTTCGTACAAAAATAGCCTGATATCACCGTGTCGGAGTTTAATTAAGGCTCAGGCGGTCTATCTTTTGTAAATCGCTTTCAAACTCTTCTCTTTGGCTTAAAACAAGCGTTTCGCCGTTTAAATTCAATTTTGTTTTGCACATATTCCGGGCTCGGATCGTGGCAGCTTTTTGGCAGCAGTCGAGCTCGGTTTTTCTTTTAAAGTTTTCTATAACCAAGTTTTCGGCGTTGGTTTCCAGCACTGCGAGCGGGCGATTTTTGTCGGTCGTGTGCCACAGCGTAAAGTTTTTAAGCGTTATATTTTTAAGATTCCCGACGCCCGCGGGATAGTCCTCGTCCGAGAAAAGCGGGTCGGTGGCGTATCTGCACGCGTCGCAGTTTATCCCCATTTCTCTTACGCCGGCGGTAAAGCCGTCCACGGTGACGTTTTCTATGCGGTGGTTCACCGACAGCAGCCTCAGCGCGGTCCAGCAATCCTCCGCCGTCACGTTTTCAACCAGCATATCGCTGATATCGGCGTCGCGCATGCCGATATTCTGGCAATAATAATTTACGTCGTCGGCATTGAACGCCAAGAGATCGTCGTTCGTACTGCCTTTTTCGGCAAAAATATTGCGGATAACGCCGTTTTTGCACCCGCCGCCCACGTGAATACCGTCCTGACAGGGCGTGAACAGCTCGTCGGAAACAGTCACGTTTTCGATGACGAAATTGCGTACGAATCCCAATCTGAAATGATAGGATTCGGAATTTTTTGCCGTGATATTTTTCAGTTCCAAGCCGTCCACGTTGACGAAATCGAACAGTAAACCCTGGCAAGGTCCGGTTTTCCAATTTTCGCGACGATTGAACGCATTATTTCCGTCGAAAACGCCGCCGCATATTTTTATGTTGCGATTGCCGTTTTGCTTGTCCGAGTTGGTAATAACCGAAACGCAGCCGGCTTTGTCGAACGCACGGGCTTTCGCTTTCAGAATTGCTCCGTCGCGCAGCACGAGCGAGCTGTCGTCCGGCATATAAATCGTGCCGTCAAGCTCGTAATTTCCGGTTTCTAAAATTACGGTTTTATCGGTTTTCAGCGCCTCGTTAATGAGTTTTGCAAGCGAAATTTCGGTTTTATCGGCTGATATTATCATTTTTCCCTCCGTCAAACTACGTTATCTTTTTTATATTTTACCGTGATTTCCACGACAAAGCAAGCAAAAAAGGGATTAAAATAAGACAAAAACGGATAACCCGCACAAATTTGCAAGTTATCCGTTTATTCAAGCCGCAGCAAACGGCGCTTAATAATTTTCAATCAAAAGTTAAGGTATTTCTCTATATAAAAAAATATTGCCGCGTTTCACTTACAATAACAGGAATTGAAAGAGCGTACGCGGCAAATATTTGCGCCGAACGGCTTAACGATTTTGTTCGTCAAGCCGCCCGTCGTCCGTTTTCGATTAAACGGATTTTAAGAATTTTAACTTTTGAAAACTTATTTAAGTTCTGCGACAGCGCCTGCAGCCTTAAGTTTTTCCATAGCTTCGTTTGCAGCTTCTTTAGCCATAGCTTCTTTAAGGGTGGAGGGAGCTCCGTCAACGAGGGCTTTAGCTTCGCCGAGTCCGAGACCGGTGATTTCACGTACAGCCTTGATAACGGCGATCTTGTTTCCGCCGACTTCCTTAAGGATGAGGTTGAATTCGGTCTGCTCTTCAGCTGCGGGAGCGTCTGCTGCAGCGCCTGCAGCGGGTCCTGCTACTGCCATAGCAGCAGCGGATACACCGAATTCGGTTTCGAGCATCTTAACGAGCTCGTTGAGTTCCATAACGGACATGCCTTTGATTTCTTCCATCATTTTGTTCAAATCAGCCATTTTAGTATCTCCTTAATAAATAGATATTATTTGCGTTTTTACGGTCATGCCGCGAGGATTACGCTTCCTGCTTCTTTGCGATTTCGCTGAGCACGACTGCGAGCGAACGCACGGGGCTTTGCATCATACCCAGCAACTGAGCCACGAGTACGGGCTTTGCGGGGATGGTTGCCACCTTTTCGATTTCGTCGACGGTAAGAACCTTACCTTCTACGACGCCGCCTTTGAGAGCGGTTTTCTTGGTTTTCTTTGCGTTATCTGTCAAAACCTTTGCGGGAGCGACAGCGTCCTCGTAAGAGATGGCAATTGCGGTGGGTCCTTCAAATACCGAAGACTCGATACCTTCGATGCCTGCCTGTTCGATTGCGCGGAGAATAAGTCTGTTCTTTACGACTTTGTATTCGACGTTTTCCTTGCGGAGAGCCACACGAAGAGCGGTGTCTTCTGCGACGGTAAGTCCGCGGTAGTCGATAAGCACGAAAGACTTGCATTTTCCGATTTTCTCGGCATAATCGCTTACGATTTGCTTTTTAGCATTCATTATTGCTTCTGACATAACGACCTCCTGTTAAAATTCTTTGCACCCAAAACGCCGGGCGCGAGGCGTTATAATAAAAGGCTCGACTGCCGCACGGCAACCGAACCTTTTTTTGAAGAATTCTCTTTAAATAAGTTCGTTTTTCCTCGGCAAGCGGACGGAAAGTCCATTACGCATAGCACTTGCTTTCTGCGGTCAAACCTTTGATTATTGAATTTTTACGAAACCTTAGATTCTGTAAACGGTCTTGATTCCGGGGCCCATCGTGCTGGCGAGGGTAACGCTCTTGATGTAGATACCCTTTGCGGCAGCAGGCTTAGCCTTTACGATTGCTTCCATAAGAGTGTTGACGTTTTCGGTAAGCTTTTCGGCTCCGAAAGACTTCTTTCCTACGGGGCAGTGGATGATAGCGGTTTTGTCGACACGATATTCGACCTTACCTGCTTTGGTTTCCTTGATTGCCTTAGCAAGATCCATGGTAACGGTACCGCTCTTCGGCGAAGGCATAAGTCCTTTCGGTCCGAGGATTTTAGCAACGCGACCCAGCTGTCCCATCATATCGGGAGAGGTGATAACCACGTCGAAATCGAGGTAACCGCCCTGAATTTTGGCGATCATTTCTTCTGCGCCCACTTCGTCTGCGCCTGCAGCCAGAGCTGCGTCTGCCTTGTCGCCCTTAGCGATAACCAACACTTTAACCTTTTTACCGGTTCCGTTGGGAAGCACTACGGTGCCTCTTACCTGCTGGTCTGCCTGACGGGGGTCAACGCCCAGACGAACGTGAAGTTCGATGGTTTCGTCGAAGTTTGCTTTTGCGGTTTCGACTACTTTTGCAACTGCTTCGTTAAGTTCGTAAGTCTTGCTTACGTCAACGTTTTTGATACTGTCGAGATATTTCTTTCCTGCCATAACGCACCTCCTTAGTCAACCACCACGACGCCCATGCTGCGTGCAGTACCGGCAATCATGCTCATTGCGCTTTCGAGAGAAGCGGCGTTAAGGTCGGGCATTTTAAGGGTTGCGATTTCCTTGATCTGCTCTTTGGTGATCTTTGCAACCTTTTCCTTGTTTGGCTTACCCGATCCGCTTTCGATTTTGCAAGCCTTCTTGATGAGAACGGCTGCGGGCGGAGTTTTCAGAATAAACGTGAACGATCTGTCCGCGAAAATGCTGATGACGACAGGGATGATGAGACCTGCCTGGTCCTTGGTCTTTTCGTTGAATTCCTTGGTAAAGCCGGGGATATTGATACCGTGCGGTCCGAGAGAGGATCCGACAGGCGGTCCCGGGGTTGCTTTACCGGCAGGAAGCTGCAGTTTGACTACTGCGGTAAGTTTCTTTGCCATAATAAAACTACTCCTTGTAAAAATTTATTTATTACAATCGCGGTAATAACGGGCGTTTTGCCCTCCCGAATCATAATCTTTAAATCAGTTGTCCGACGAAGATACTTCGTCTATTCTTTCGATCTGGTACATTTCCAGTTCGACCGGCGTGATTCTGCCGAACATGCTTACCGACACCTTACACTTGCTGCTTACGGGGTCGATTGCGTCGATGGTACCGATAAAGCCTTCGAGCGAGCTGTCGATAATCTTCACCGTTTCGCCTACGCGGAAATCGGTGACTACCACGGTGGGCTTTTCGAGGTGCAGACGCTTTACTTCGTCGTCGCTTAAAGGAAGCGGTCTTCCCTGCGGACCGACGAATCCGGTTACGCCTCTCGTATTGGTGATCATGTGCCACATGCTGTTGTCGTAATCCATTTTGATGAACACGTACGTGGGCATAAGACGGCGCTGAACGATTTTACGTTTGCCGTTTGCCTTTTCTTCCACGACGTCTTCCATGGGGATGACGATTTCGCGTAATCTGTCTATGCAGTCGTTCTTCTTGAACACCAGTTCCAGATTGTCCTTAACCATGTTTTCATAGCCGGAATAGGTGTGAAGAATGTACCACTTAACGTTTTCCTCTCCCATTGCGATCTCCTTACAGTCGTGACGTGAGAAGGGTTATAAGCGCGCGAACGGCAGAAGTGTCGTCTCCGAGCGCCTTTTTAAACTGATTGAATCCCTGACCGAGAACGAAATCGAACAGCGTGAGAACGACGAGGAAGCACAGAACGACCGCGATTACCGCGCCGAGCTGTTTCATAGTCTCGCCGAAAGAAGGCCAGGTGACCTTTTTAAGTTCGCCGAAGGTTTCCTTTATCGATCTGCCCATTCTTTTGAAAGCGCCGGGCTTTTCGTTGTTCTTCGGGGTAGGCTTACCCTTGGAGGGGGTGGTCTGAGTAACGTCGTTTTTCATTACGCGCCTCCTTATTTGGTTTCTTTGTGAACGGTGTGCTTCTTGCAGAACTTGCAGTACTTTTTCAGTTCGATACGATCGGGATCGTTTTTCTTGTTTTTCATGTTATCGTAGTTGCGCTGTTTGCACTCGGTACATGCTAACGTGATTTTATTTCTCATAACAGGCCTCCTGTTTTCCTTGCATACTTGAAAAGACACCCCTACGAGAGCGGTGCTGTATAAGAATAGCACTTTTCGGGGGCTATGTCAAGCGTTTTGCCGGCATTTTAAAGATTTTTCGCAAATTTACGCCGAAAATTACCGGATTGCAGGTTTATTCGTGCGCCGCAAAGATTATTTTCCGATTTACTAAGATAAGTTTTTTCTCGTTTATTTTAATGCCGCGCAAAAAAAAGGCGCTCCCGCAAACCGCTTTGATCTGCCAGGGTAACGCCCTTTTGTTCGTCGTTTATCGCTTCGTTACGGTATCGAGGATATATTTTCCCCAGATATCGTAGCCTTTTCTATTTAAATGAAGACGATCGGCAATGCAGTAGTCGTCCATATCGTCAAACGGTTTGCCGTTTTCGTCCGTGAACAATTCGCCCGTTTTGACGTAGGTTACGTTCGGATTTTCCCGTGCAAGCTTTTTCATTCTGTCGTTAAGCTCGTTTTCCTTTTCCCAATACGGAACATACGCCGTGCAATGAGTGAGCGAGCAAAGATAAATTTCGGCGTTTTTATTATAGGAAAGTATCTTGTTTACCACTCTTTTACACTCGGCTTCGACGAAATCGACGGTCTGTCCGCTGTGAATATCGTTAAATCCGAGGTTGATTACAAACTTCTCCGCGTTGAATTTAAGCGCGAGGTCGTCAAGTCTTTCGTCGTACCAGTCCGAAAATTTCGTTCCGCCTACACCCACGTTTACGGCAGATATGCCTGCCGCGTCGTCGGCGAATTCCGGACCGTAAAGCGACGGATCGACGTTTCCGTGGTTGCGCCAGAAATCCATCCAGCTGTCGCCGAAAAACACGTATTCGTATTTGGGCAAGCCGAGAGCCGAATATTCTCTTTCGTACCGTCTGAATCTGCCGTCGAAAGGCACGAGTTTTACTTCCATATCCGCGGAAAAGCCGGGAAGAAGCTTGCTTTCGTCAAATACGCCGTGCCACGGTTCGCAAAGTCCGACGCCGGTAAAAAAGCCGTGCGAAATAGCCGCCGGAGTTCCGTCTTTATGGGTAAAATAGAATATTCCGTTGCCGTAAAACCAATCGGCTTTGGAATGATCGAAGTCGCCTTCGTACATCAGCGTAATTAAATTCTCCGGTCCGCCGAAAGCTTCGGCGTCACGATACGAGGATTCGCCGAAATATTGTATTCCGTGTCCCTGCTTGTAAAAAATCTCGCCGTCGTATTCCATTTCGCCTATGTAAACCGAGCCTTCGCGATATCTTTCTTCGCCGATACCCCTGCAAGGCACGCCCTTTTGCCACTCGCCGTTATCGGGTGTAAACCTGCGCATTCCGACTGCGCTTAAATCTTCCGTAAATACTTTTTTCATTTAAATACGTCTCCGTTATTTTCGTCGTTATCATCGTTATCGTCGTCGGCGCCTTGGTTATTCTCGTCGTCGGCGTCGGTTTTTCCTCCCGTACGTTTGTTAAGCGCGTACAAAGCGGTGTCGGTTGCGTAGCGGAAGAAAAAGTCGGTGGGCACGGCTGCAAGCCCCAGCACGAGAAACAAAGCCCAGCTTCCGACGTTGTTTATTACCGCCACGAAATTGACCTCGCCGAGATATTTCATAAGCAACAAAAGCACAAGCGCCTCTATAAGAAAGTCCGCAATCGCCAATGCGCCGCGCA
>CAKQJJ010000023.1 GCA_934247335.1 uncultured Clostridia bacterium
CGTCGGCAATATCCGTTCGGAAGGCACTAACGAGCTTTTGTACGAAGGCGCGTTTATGGCAAGAAGCGGCGAAGATATTCTCGAACACTACGGCGTAAAAACCAATAAAGAAAACAAAATCGAAACGCCCGATCTCGGCGAGGACGCCGCGAAGATTTTCGCGTTGTTTAAAACCGAAGACAGCGTTTCTTTCGACGATATAGTGGAAAAACTGGAAATGAAACCGCAACAGGTTTCCGTGGCTCTTACGGGGCTGGAAATGAAGGGGCTGATACGTAAGGTCAGCGCCAACGAATTTAGTAAAAACGGAGATTAGACATTGAAATTAGTAGTAATAGAAGGTGCCGGAAAGGTCAAAACCGTAGAAAAATATCTGGGTAAAGGCTATAAAGTCTTTGCAACCAAAGGTCACGTTCGCGATTTGCCCAAAAAGACGCTTGCGGTAAACGTGAAAAAAGATTTCGAGCCGAAATACGAAATCATGCCGGATAAAACCGAAACGGTAAAAGAACTTAAAAATCTGGCGTCGAAAGCCGACGCTATATATCTCGCAACCGACCCGGATAGAGAAGGAGAAGCCATTTCGTGGCATATCGCCAATATCCTCGGTCTGTCGCCCGATCAGCCCGTTCGCGCGGAGTTCAACGAAATAAGCGAAAAAGCAGTTAAAAACGGCTTGGCGCATCCGCGTACCATAGACCTCAATCTCGTCGACGCTCAGCAGGCAAGACGAGTTCTCGACAGGCTTGTCGGTTACAAACTGTCACCCGTATTGTGCAAAAAAATACGCAACAATCTTTCCGCGGGAAGAGTTCAGTCGGTAACGCTCCGCCTGATAGTCGAACGCGAACGCGAAATACGCAATTTCAAGCCCGAAGAATATTGGACGTTCTTTTCCAATCTGAAAAATTCGGACGATTTCGCAATGCGCGCGTCGCTTGAAAAAAAGAACAACAAAAAGTTTAAAATAGGAAACAAAGACGAACTGGACAAAGTTTTGTCCGATCTGCAAGGCGAAAGCTACGTCGTCGGAAAAGTTGTTAAAAAAGTTGCGAAATCGCACGCTCCGGCACCGTTTATCACAAGCTCGATGCAGCAGGACGCACTCAATAAACTGGGCATGAACTTAAAGCAGACGTCCGCGGCGGCACAGGCTCTTTACGAAGGCGTTAACATCGGCGGCGAACATATAGCGCTTATCACTTATATTCGTACCGACTCCACCCGAGTTTCCCCCGACGCGCAAAAAGCTGCGCGCGAGTTTATAGCAAAAAAATTCGGCGAAAAGTTCGTTCCCGCAAAGCCCAATATTTACGCAAGTAAAAAATCGGCTCAGGACGCGCACGAAGCCATCCGTCCGATAACGCTCGAACGCACGCCGGAAAGCCTTAAAGATACACTCAGCCCCGAAAATTACAAACTGTACAAGCTTATTTACGAACGTTTTCTTGCCAGCCAGATGAGCGACGCCGAATACAATACGGTAAACGCCGAAATAAAAGCGGGCGACTACATGTTCAAAGTATCCGGTAAAACTCCGTTGTTTGCCGGATATACCGCCGTATATAGCAACTATCAGGAAGAAAAAGACGACGAAATGGGAGTTAAACTGCCCGTTCTGACCGAAGGCGAACAGCTTACGTTCGTTTCGCACACGTACGAACAGAAGTTTACCAAGCCGCCGGCAAGATATACCGAAGCAAGCCTTGTCAAAACCATGGAAGAAAAAGGTATCGGCAGACCTGCTACGTATACGCCTACGGTTGCGTTGTTGTTCTCCCGCGAGTATATCGTAAAAGAAGGCAAATTCATTGTTCCCACTCAGCTCGGCGAAGAAGTAACCGACATGCTTGTTAAATATTTCTCCGACATAATGGACGTCGGCTTTACCGCAAATATGGAAAGCAAGCTCGACGACATAGAGGACGGCGGAAAAATATGGCAGAAAGTCGTTGGCGAATACTACGACGGTCTCGAAGATAAAATCGCTGCCGCAATGGGCGATTCGTTCAGCTTAAAAGCAGCCGACGAAGTTTCCGACGTAATATGCGAAAACTGCGGAAGTCGCATGGTTTACAAAAACGGCAAGTTCGGCAGATTTCTCGCCTGCCCCAATTTTCCGAAATGCAGAAATACGAAAGCTCTTGACGAAAACGGCAACGTAGTGGACAAGGAAAATCCCAAACAGCCCGAGCAAACCGGCGTCATCTGCGATAAATGCGGCAGCCCCATGGTGCTTCGCCACGGTAAATTCGGCGATTTTCTTGCTTGCTCGGCATATCCCAAGTGCAAGAACATAAAAAATATTCAGTCAAACGAAGACTACGGCAAATGCCCCGACTGCGGAAAGCCGCTGAAAAGAATAGTTTCGGGCAAAGGCGCGTTTTACGGCTGCACAGGCTATCCCGATTGTAAATTCACGTCGCTTTATCCCGTTTCGGACAAAAAATGCCCCGATTGCGGCGGTTATATGGTAAAGCGTTCGTACAAAGGCAAAAATTATCTCGTATGCGCGAAAAAAGACTGCGGACATAAAGAGGAAACTATATGATCGTAAATGTAATAGGCGCGGGGCTTGCCGGTTGCGAAGCGGCTTATCAGCTCAGTAAACGCGGCATTCACGTCCGGCTGTACGAAAGTAAGCCGATAGAAAAAAGTCCGGCGCATCACGAAAATACTTTTGCCGAACTCGTATGCAGCAATTCGCTTAAAAGCGACGATATCTCGACGGCAAGCGGACTTTTGAAAGCGGAACTGAGAAGACTTGACAGTCTGCTTATTAAAATAGCCGACGAAGTTAAAGTTCCCGCCGGCAGCGCTCTTGCCGTGGACAGAGAATTGTTTACCGCGAAAGTAACCGAATATATTAAAAACGATAAAAATATCGAGGTAATTCCGTCGCTCGTCGAGGATTGGAAAAACGACGAAATTACTATTATCGCCACCGGACCGCTGACGATAGGTAAGCTTGCCGACAACATTTCGGAAAAGCTTGGCGGAAGTCTTCATTTTTTCGACGCCGCGGCACCCATAGTGTCCGGCGAAAGCATCGACTATTCGTCGGCGTTTATCGGCGACAGATACGGTAAAGGCACGGGCGACTACGTAAATTGTCCGTTGAACAAGGAAGAATATCTCGAATTCTACAAAGCGCTTATCGGCGCGGAAAGAGCAAAACTTCACGAGTTTGAAAAAAACGACGTGTTCGAGGGCTGTATGCCGGTTGAAGTCATGGCTTCGCGAGGCGTGGATACGCTTCGTTTCGGTCCCATGCGCCCGGTGGGATTCCGCGACAATAACGGCGAAAAACCGTACGCCGTAGTTCAGCTAAGGCGCGAAAACGTCGCGGGCGATATGTTCAATATCGTCGGGTTTCAGACCAATCTCACTTTTCCCGAACAGAAAAGAGTTTTTTCGCTCATTCCCGCGCTTAAAAACGCCGAGTTTATGCGCTACGGCGTAATGCACCGCAACAGCTTTATAAACGCTCCGAAAGTCATAAACGGCTGTTTTCAGTTAAAAGACAATCCGTCTACCTTTATAGCCGGGCAGCTCAGCGGAGTGGAGGGCTACGTCGAAAGCATAGCCTCGGGGCTTATGTGCGGAATAAACGCCGCTCGTCTTGCCTTAGGAGAAAAACTGCTGCAATTGCCCGGTACCACGATAATCGGCGCGCTTTGCCGTTATCTCGAAAGCGAAAACGCGGATTTCCAGCCCATGAACGCAAATTTCGGAATACTGCCGCCGCTTGAAAACAAAACCCGCGATAAAGCCAGAAACAAACTGCTGTACGGTGACAGGAGTTTAAAAGATTTGGAAAAAGTCTGTTCTTATATTTGATTTATTGCCGTGCTTGTGTTATAATTAAGCGGAATAACATAATAATCCGGTGATTTTCACCGAGGAGTTTTTATATGGAAATGAAAGCAACTACAATCGTTGCCGTCAAGAAAGACGGTAAAACGGTAATAGCGGGCGACGGACAGGTCACCGCGGGACAAAGCATAGTGATGAAGGGCAACGCGGTAAAAGTTCGCAGATTATACGACGGCAAGGTTATTTACGGCTTTGCCGGAACCGTAGCCGACGCGTTTACGCTTTCCGAAAAATTTGAAGAAATGCTGCAAAAATACAGCGGCAATCTCATGCGCAGCGCAATCGCTCTCGCGCAGCTCTGGCGCGGCGACAAGGCTCTCCGCCAGCTGGAAGCCATGATGATAGTCGCCGACAAAACCGATTTGCTGGTTCTTGACGGCACCGGAAACGTAATTCAGCCCGAAAACGGCGTTTGCGCAATAGGAAGCGGCGGAAATTACGCGCTTTCGGCTGCACGCGCTCTCATCAAAAATACTAATATGTCCGCACGCGAAATCGCGGTGGAAGCAATGCGTATAGCGTCGGAGATTTGTATTTTCACCAATACCAATCTCACGGTCGAGGAGGTGTAACTTTATGGCAATGTCCCCCAGAGAAATAGTAAACGAACTCGATCGTTATATCATCGGTCAGGAAGACGCGAAAAAGGCGGTGGCGGTTGCTCTTCGCAATCGTTACAGAAGAAGTAAGCTTTCGCCCGAAGCGCGCGAGGAAATCACGCCCAAGAATATTATAATGCAGGGACCCACAGGCGTAGGTAAAACCGAAATCGCCCGTCGTCTTGCTCGCCTCGTAAAAGCGCCTTTTATTAAAGTCGAAGCCACCAAGTTTACTGAAGTGGGCTACGTCGGCCGCGACGTCGAATCCATGATACGCGATCTCGTAGAATGCTCCATTCGCCTCGTAAAAGACGAAAAAATGAGCGAAGTGAGCGAAGAAGCGAAGAAGATTGCCGAAAACAAGATTATCGACGCGATTGCAACCACCAGAAGCAAAAAAGATCCCGATACCGCAAAGGAAGTCATCCGCGCTCAGGTCGAGCAGGATTACAGAGCGGGCAAACTCGATAAACATCTCGTCGCAATTGAAGTGGACGACACTCCGCGCCCCGTCGAACAGATGAACGGCGCCATGGAAATCAACGTAAACGAAATTCTCGGAGGTTTTCTCCCCAAAAAGAAGAAAAAACGCACGCTCGCCGTTGCCGACGCCGTGAAAATTCTTGCCGACGAGGAAATGGAAAAGCATATCGATATGGACAACGTTTCCATGGAGGCGATAAGAAGAGCCGAACAGGACGGCATTATCTTTATCGACGAAATAGACAAAATAGCAGGTAAAGGCTCGTACGGCGGACCGGACGTCAGCCGCGAAGGCGTTCAGCGCGATATTCTGCCCATTGTCGAAGGCTGCACGGTTATGACCAAATACGGCGCGATTAAAACCGATTTTATCCTGTTTATCGCGTCCGGAGCGTTCCAGGTCAGCAACATTCACGATCTCATCCCCGAACTTCAGGGCAGATTCCCGATAAACGTCACGCTTAAAAGTCTTACGTACGACGATTTCGTCCGCATACTCACCGTGCCCGAAAATTCGGTTACCAAGCAGTACAAGCAGCTTCTTGCCGTCGACAATATCGATCTCGAATTTACCGACGACGCAATCGAAGCCATGTCGCGTTACGCTGTCATGGAAAACGAACAAGGCGAGGATATCGGCGCGAGAAGATTGCACACCATTATGGAATCGCTTCTCGAAGATCTCAGCTTCAACGCGGACGGTTCGCATCCGATGACCACCGTTACGATTGACAGCAAATACGTGGACGAACATCTGTCCGTTCAGGCAAAACAGTACGACCTTAAAAAATATATAATCTGAGGCTTTTATGATAAACATACCAAAAGGAACAAAAGACGTTTTGCCGCAGGACAGCTATCGCTGGCAATACGTCGAGGGCAAAGTGCGCGAATTCTGCCACAATTACGGCTTTCGCGAAATTCGCACGCCCACGTTTGAACACACCGAACTTTTTCTGCGCTCGATAGGCGAGGACACCGACGTCGTCGGAAAGGAAATGTACACTTTCCTCGATAAAGCCGACCGTTCGATTACGCTTAAAGCCGAAGGCACCGCGCCGGTTGCGCGTTCTTTCGTCGAAAATTCGCTTGACGCGCTGTCGCTTCCGCTTAAAATGTACTACATTACGCCGGTATTCCGTTACGAAAAACCGCAGGACGGCAGACTGAGAGAACATCATCAGTTCGGCGTGGAATTGTACGGCGGAGACACGCCTTATCTCGATTACGAAGTTATTACGCTTGCGTACAATTTCCTTAAAAATATGGGAATCGACGACGTTACGCTTAATATCAACAGTATCGGATGCCCCGAATGCAGAAAGAAGTACAACGCAGCTCTTCGCGAATACCTGAAAGCAAACGAAGACAAGCTGTGCGACACGTGCAAAAAGCGTATGGTAAACAACCCGCTTCGCGTTCTGGACTGCAAATCGCCCGAGTGCAAAGAAGTTGTTAAAGCGGCGCCGCGCATCATCGATTACATTTGCGACGATTGCCGCGCTCATATGAACAAGCTTTGCGAGCTTCTGGACAAAGGCGGTATCAAATACGCAATCGACCCCAATATCGTAAGAGGGCTGGATTATTATACTAAAACCGTTTTCGAGTTCGTAACGAACGCGCTCGGTTCGCAGGGTACCGTGTGCGGCGGCGGAAGATATAACAATCTCGTCGAATCGGTGGGCGGAAAACCCACGCCGTGCGTAGGCTTCGGCATGGGCATCGAGCGTCTTCTGATGCTTATGAAAGCTTGCGGCGTCGAAATTAAGGATAACAATCATCCCGACGTATTCGTGGCAAGCCAGTCGCCCGAATACATGGACAAATGCCTTGAAATCGTAACCGAACTCAGGCAAAAGGGAATCGCAGCGGAAACCGATCTTACGGGGAAAAGCCTTAAATCACAGATGAAATACGCCGACAAAATAAAGTCGGATTACGTCGTGGTGTTGGGCGGAAACGAAATCGAAAGCGGCGAATGCGTTGCAAAACGCATGTCAGACGGCGAAAAAATAAACGTAAAAATAAATCAAATCGATAGTATTTGCAGGAGATAAAGCAAAATGTCAGAGTTTTTAGGACAAATGAAACGTACAAACTACTGTACGGAAGTAAGCGAAGAGCAAATAGGTCAGGAAGTAGTCGTAATGGGCTGGACCGCAAAAACGAGAAATCTCGGCAGCCTGATATTCATCGACCTTCGCGACAGAACGGGTATTCTTCAAATTAAATTCGACGAAAATCTCGTGGATAAAGAAACGTTCGCAAAAGCAGAAAGCGTAAGAAACGAGGACGTTCTCGCCGTTCGCGGCAAACTGTGCGCAAGAGAAGGCGCCGCTAAAAATCCGAGGATGAAAACCGGTATGGTCGAAGTAGTCGCGGAAGAACTCAAGATTCTTGCCGACGCCGACATTCCGCCTTTCGTCGTCGAAAACAACCCCAACGCAAGCGAAGCGCTCCGTCTTAAATATCGTTATCTCGAACTTCGTACGCCCGCTTTGCAGGAAAAAATTATGTTGAGAAGCAAAGTTTGCTCGATTATCCGCAACTTCTTTGCCGACAACGGGTTCCTCGAAATCGAAACGCCTTTCCTTGGAAGAAGTACTCCCGAGGGCGCGCGCGACTACCTCGTTCCGTCCCGCGTTCATCCCGGCGAATTCTATGCGCTTCCCCAGTCGCCACAACTTTACAAGCAGCTTCTGATGGTAAGCGGTTTCGATAAATATTATCAGATAGCGCGTTGCTTCCGTGACGAAGACTTGCGTGCAAACCGCCAGCCCGAATTTACTCAGATAGATATGGAAATGTCGTTCGTGGACGACGAAGAAGACGTTATGAACGTTGCCGAGCGCCTTATCCGCAAAGTGTTTAAGGAAACCATCGGCGTAGAATTCGAGCAGAATATCCGCCGTATGACCTACAAAGAAGCCATGACGAGATTCGGTTCGGATAAGCCCGACACCCGTTTCGGACTGGAAATTCAGGACATAAGCGACCTCGTAAAAGATTGCGGATTCGGCGTGTTTACAAACGCAATCGCGGCAGGCGGAAGCGTTCGTCTGGTAAACGCGAAAGGTTTTTCCGAGCAGCCCAATCCAATTCTTTCCAGAAAGGAAATCGACGCTCTCGGCGAATTCGTCAAAACCTATAAGGCGAAAGGACTTGCGACTATTACGGTCAAAGAAGAAGGCGTTCAGTCTTCTATCGCAAAATTTTTAAGCGAAGACACGTTAAACGCTATATTGAAGCGAGCAAATGCGGAAGTCGGCGATACGCTTATGATAGTAGCCGACAAAAACGAAACCGTGTTTGCATCTTTGGGCGCACTCCGCCTCAAACTTGCCGAAAAGGCTCATCTCATCGACGAAAGCAAGTACGATATTCTGTGGATAACCGAATTCCCGCAGTTTGAATACAGCGAAGAAGAGAGAAGACTTGTTGCCGTTCACCATCCGTTTACTATGCCCAAAGTCGAAGACCTTCCTCTCATCGACACCGACCCTCTCGCTGTCAGAGCAAAGGCTTACGACCTCGTCATCAACGGACAGGAAGCAGGCGGCGGAAGCATTCGTATTCACTCCAAAGAAGTGCAGAACAAGATGTTTGAAACGCTCGGTTTCACCGACGAGAAGATCGAAAAAATGTTCGGCTGGTTCGTAACCGCGCTCAACTACGGCACGCCTCCTCACGGCGGTCTGGCATTCGGTCTGGACAGACTTATAATGTTGCTCAGCAAAACCGATAACATTAAAGACGTAATCGCTTTCCCGAAGGTTCAGAACGCGTCCGATCTTATGACCGAAGCGCCTTCCGAAGTGGAAGACAAGCAGCTTCGCGATCTCAGCATCGGCATCACCGCCAAAAACTAAAACAAAAATCGAAAAGGAGTTTGTCCGTATGCGTTTGCGGATAAACTCTTTTAACACGGAGAATTAAATGAAGGTATATTTCGACTATTCGGCAACCACGCCGCTCTCGCGCGAGGTTTTGCAGGCTATGACGCCTTATTTTTGCGACACGTTCGGCAACGCCGACAGCGTTCACTCGTTCGGGCGTGACGCCGCGTATGCGGTTGACGAGGCAAGAAGAGCGGTTGCAAAAGCGGTAAACGCCAAGCCAAAGGAAATTTTCTTTACTTCCGGAGGCACCGAATCGGATAATTGGGCAGTAAAAGGCATTGCTCGCGCCAACGGAGAAAAGAGCAACCGCGTTATGGTTTCGGCAATCGAACACGCTGCGGTTTTGTCGTCTGCGGCGCAGCTGCAACGCGAAGGTTTCGACGTCGTTTATCTTCCCGTTACCGAAAAAGGGCTCGTTTTGCCCGAAACGCTCGAAAACGCCTTGAAAGAAAAACCGGCGGCGCTTGTCAGCGTTATGCTGGCGAACAACGAAATAGGAACAATTCAGCCGATAGAAAAATTGTGCAAGGCGGCGCACGAATACGGAGCGCTTTTCCACACCGACGCCGTGCAGGCGATAGGCTCGATTCCGGTAGACGTAAAAAAGCTTAACGTAGACGCATTGTCGCTTTCCGGACATAAATTTTACGGTCCGAAAGGAATCGGAGCGCTGTACGTCAAAGACGGAACGAAAATCGAAAAATTGATTGCCGGCGGCCATCAGGAAAAGTCAATGCGCGGCGGAACTTCACCTGTTCCGCAAATCGTAGGACTTGGTAAGGCGATAACGCTTGCAACCGAAAATATCGCTGAAAACGCCGAAAAAGTAAAAAAACTGCGCGATTTATTCGTCGAAAGAGTAAAACGGGAACTTCCGTACGCGATTTATAACGGCGAAGAAAATTTCCGCCTTCCGCAAAACGCCAATTTTACATTTCCGTTTACCGAGGGCGACGCGCTGGTTATGGCGCTCGATATCGCGGGCGTCGCATGTTCGTCCGGCGCCGCATGCTCGTCCGGATCTCTCGAACCCAGTCACGTCATGAAGGCAATCGGATATTCCGATGCCGACGCAAAACGCTCGGTGCGCTTTTCTTTCGGTAAAGATAACACCGAGGAAGAAATAAATTACGTCGTCGATAAGCTCGTAGAACTCAGCCGCACGCTGCCGGAAACCAATTCGCTTATCGCAAAGACAGAACAAAAGACCAAAATAGTATAAATACAGTTTTTTCCAAGCATTTACGTCTTCCGATTGCACACTATATAATCGGGAGGTGTAAAAATGAAAGATCTTATAATCGGAATGATGCTGGGCGGAGCCGCCGCAACGGCGTTTCTCATGACCGACTGCGGATGCGATTTTATCTGCGCAACCAAGAAAAAGCTTTCCAAAATGTGCAAGTGCGCCGAAAAGGAGCTTAACTGCATAAAAGAGGACTGCAAACAAGCCGCGCAGGATATAAGTCAGGCTGCAAAAACCGAATAACGGTAAGCGTAAAATCGAAGCAAAACACGGCTTCGGTTTTACTTTTATCCCGATTTTACGTTTTACGTCAAAAATCTGCGTGTAAATCCTATACTTTTTCACAAAAATGTGATATAATACAAATATTGGAAAATAAGTTTTGAGGTGACCCGTTGAGAATACTCGGCATAGATTACGGCGACGCGAGAATAGGAATAGCGTTAAGCGACCCCACCGAAACGCTTGCGTCCGCGCTGAATCCGATTGAAGCGAAGAGTATGCGTAAAAGCATCGACGAAATAAACGCTCTCGCAAAAGAAAAGGGCGTGGAAATGTTTGTGGTAGGCTTGCCGCTTAATATGAACGGCAGCGAAGGTCCGCAGGCGGGTAAAGTCCGCGCTTTTGCAAACAATCTTCAAAAAGTATCGGCTCTTCCGGTAGTAATGAAAGACGAGCGGCTTACGACGGTGATGGTTACGCGCGCGTTCGACGAAACGGGCGTTAAAAAATCGAAAAGATTATCGCTTGTGGACAGCGCGTCCGCTCAGGTCATATTGCAAAACTATCTCGACGGCAAAAAAAGACAAATTGCCGACGAGCCGAAATAACCGCAACGCGGAAATAAGGAGCAAAAAAATGAAAGACGAAAAAGAACAGGTCGAAATCTTCGACGAAGAGGAAATTCTTGCTTTCACCGATGACGAAGGAAAGGAAGTAAAGCTGTGCCAGATCGCCTGCGTGGAGCACGAGGGTGAATTTTACAGCCTGCTCGAAAATTACGAAGAGGACGAAAACGAGGACGAAGGCGGCGTTTATATCTATAAAATTCTCAACTACGACGAAGAGGATAAGCCGCTCGATATGGAGCCGGTTGAAACCGAAGAACTCGCAAACACTATTTTTGAAAAATTCCTGAAAGTGTACAACGAGAATTATGGCGGATGCGGTTGCGGATGCGAAGACTGCGATGACGACGATTGCGAAGACGAAGAGTGCGGTTGCGGATGTCATCATCACCACGAATAATCGTCGCATTCAGCTTAAATAGATAAAAAATTCAAAAAATAATGCAATTTCCTTCGGAAACCCCGAAAAAGTGATTGCATTATTTTTTTTGTTGTGATATAATATCAAACGGTTTATTACACACCCGATCGGATTTATCCGCTGTGCGCCGTGCAAAAATTTTTCAAGTGCCGCGGCGTGACGGTTAAAGTTGATGTTCGGGGAGGAAAAACAGGAGGCTAATATGGCAAACGTAATTTCTATGAAACAGCTTCTGGAAGCGGGCGTTCATTTCGGACATCCCACCAGAAAGTGGAACCCCAAGATGAAGAAGTATATCTATACTTCGAGAAACGATATTTATATCATCAATCTTGAAAAGACCGTCGGTCTTATCGACGAAGCATACGCATTCATCAAGTCTGTTGCCGAAAGCGGAAAGCCCATTCTTTTCGTAGGTACCAAAAAGCAGGCTCAGGAAGCTATCAAGCAGGAAGCCGAAAAATGCGGAATGTACTACATCAATTCCAGATGGCTGGGCGGTACTCTCACCAACTATGCAACCATCCGCACTCGTATCGAGCGTCTTAACAAGCTCAATCAGATGGAAAAAATGAACGAATTCAACGTTCTTCCCAAGAAAGAAGTTCTTCAGCTGATTGCAGAACGCGACAAACTGGAAGAAAACCTCGGCGGTATCAAAACCATGCGAGGTCTTCCCGGCGCTTTGTTCGTCGTTGACCCCAACAAGGAACACCTTGCAGTCGCAGAAGCAAGAAAGCTTAATATCCCCATCGTCGGTATCGTCGACACCAACTGCGATCCGGACGAAGTGGACTACGTTATCCCCGGAAACGACGACGCTATCCGTTCGATCAAGCTCATCGCATCCGCTATGGCAGACGCCGTAATCGAAGCTAAGGAAGGCGAAGAAGGTCTTGCTCTCCGTCGTCAGATGGAAGCTCAGATGCAGGCTGAAAACGCTCCCGCAGAAGAAACCGAAGCTACCGCTGAGGAAGTTGAAGAAGTCGCTGAAGAAGCTGCTACCGAAGAAAAAGCAGAGTAATATAAGGAGGACGATAAATTATGGAATTTACCGCTAAAGACGTAAACGAACTGAGAAAGCAGACCGGCGCCGGAATGATGGCTTGCAAAAAAGCTTTGCAGGAAACCGACGGCGATATGGAAAAAGCTGCCGAATACCTTAGAGAACAGGGCGTTGCCGTTGCCGCTAAAAAGGCTTCGCGTATCGCATCCGAAGGCGTAGTAAGCGTTTACACCACCCCCGATCATCTCGTCGGCTCCATGGTTGAAGTTAACTGCGAATCCGACTTCGTAGGCAAAAGCGAAGTGTTCGTCGAACTGTGCAACAACATTGCAAAACACGTTGCCGAGAAGAACCCCGCAAACATGGAAGAACTTCTCTCGCAGACTTATATCGGCGACGCGTCCATGACCGTTACCGATCTCGTTAACTCGGCAATCGCTAAAATCGGCGAAAAGATTTCCGTCCGCAGATTCACCCGCATCGCTCAGCCCGAAGGCAGAGTCGAAGGATATACTCACCTCGGC